>NZ_JBFAQK010000018.1:0-130053 GCF_040677245.1 Streptomyces kurssanovii | reverse complement strand
AGCGGGGACCGGCCGGGCGGCGGCCGTATCGCTGTGTCAGGCGGCCTCGAAGCGTTCCCACACGCGGTGGCTGCCCAGGAGCCGGGTGATCTCCTCCAGCGTGCCCTCCTCGCCGTGGCCGGTCACCACTCCCGGGGCGCCGGCGGGCACACCGGCCGCCGCGAGCACGCTGTCCGCGCCTGCCCAGCCGCCGATCGCCTTGCCGTGCCGGTACGCCTCCGACAGCATCAGCAGCACCCTCGGGTCGGATTCGCCGCCGCGTCCCGCCGCGGGATCACCCGCCTTGGCGTCGCGGGCGCCGATCGCGTCGGCGGCCGGGCCGGGAGCTCCGGCGAGCAGCACGGCGTCGAACTCGATCGAGCGCGCGGTCGCGAAGGTGCGCTGTACGGCCACCGGTTCCCCGCCGCCGCCGAGCGCACCTCCGTCGGGGCCGACGACCAGTGGCACCATGCCCGCCGCCAGCACGGCCTGCCGTACGGAACGGACCCCGTCGAGGTCGCAGCCGGCGTCGGCGACGATCCCGATGACGCGGCCGTCCAGCGGCCAGGTCTGTCCGAGCTGGGAGAGCGCCGGGCTCGGTTCCACGGACGCGAGCGGCTCCGTCGGCCCGGGTGCGCGCAGGCCGAGGGCGGCGGCGACGCCGGCGCACAGCTCGGGGTCGATGTTGGCGAGGACCTTCAGACCGCGCTCCTTGATGGCCTGCTCGTAGCACTTGCCCAGCTCGAACGAGTAGGCGGCGATGATGTGTTCACGCTCCACGGGAGACATGCTGAGCCAGAACCGGCGGGGCTGGCTGAAGTGGTCGGCGAACGAGTCCGGCGCCTCGCGGACCTTCTTCGCCGCCGGCACCTCGACGGGCACCTCGACGTAGGCGCCCAGGTCCGCCCCGGCCTGGAACGGACAGCCGGCGTCGAGCGAGTTGGGCCGGTAGGGCGCCACGCCCCGGTGCACGGCGGTCTGGTGCATGCCGTCCCGCAGCATGTCGTTGACGGGTGCGTGGGTGCGGTTGACGGGAATCTGGGCGAAGTTGGGGCCGCCGAGCCGGCTGATCTGGGTGTCCAGGTAGGAGAAGAGCCGGCCGGAGAGCAGCGGGTCGTCCGTGATGTCGATGCCGGGGACCAGGTGGCCGGGGTGGAAGGCGACCTGCTCGGTCTCCGCGAAGAAGTTCGACGGGTTGGCGTTCAGGGTCAGCAGTCCGATCGGCTGTACCGGCGCCAGTTCCTCGGGGACGATGTTCGTCGGGTCGAGCAGGTCGATGCCCTCGAACGTCTGCTCCGGGGTGTCGGGGAAGGTCTGGACGGCCAGTTCCCACTGCGGGTAGGCGCCCGCCTCGATCGCGTCGGCAAGGTCCCTGCGGTGGAAGTCGGGGTCCATCCCGCTGGTGATCTGCGCCTCCTCCCACACCATGGAGTGCACGCCCAGCTTCGGTTTCCAGTGGAACTTCACCAGCGTGGTGGCGCCCGCGGAGTTGACCAGCCGGAAGGTGTGGACGCCGAAGCCCTCCATCATGCGGAACGAGCGGGGAATGCCCCGGTCCGACATGTTCCACAAGGTGTGGTGGGTGGCCTCCGTGTGCAGGGTGACGAAGTCCCAGAACGTGTCGTGGGCGCTCTGCGCCTGCGGGATCTCGCGGTCCGGCTGCGGTTTGCCCGCGTGGATGATGTCCGGGAACTTGATCGCGTCCTGGATGAAGAACACCGGAATGTTGTTGCCGACGAGATCGAAAGTGCCTTCTGTCGTATAGAACTTGGTGGCGAAGCCGCGGGTGTCGCGCACCGTGTCGGCGGAGCCGCGGGAGCCGAGGACCGTGGAGAAACGTACGAAGACCGGCGTCTCCACGCCCTTGCCGAGGAACGCCGCCTTGGTGATCTGCGCGGCGGTCCCGTAACCCTGGAAGACGCCGTGCGCCGCGGCGCCGCGCGCGTGGACGACCCGCTCGGGGATGCGCTCGTGGTCGAAGTGGGTGATCTTCTCGCGCAGGTGGTGGTCCTGCAGCAGGACGGGGCCGCGGCTGCCGGCCTTCAGCGAGTGGTCGGTGTCCGGGAGCCGGGCGCCCTGTGCGGTGGTCAGGTACGGACCGGCCTGCGCGACGGCCGCCTGGTCGGCCCCCGTCTCCTGTCCCGTCGGACTCACGGTCGCCGGGCCGCTCTGGTCCGGTTTGGGCGGGAGCGGCTCCCTCGGCTCCGTCGGTTCGTCGACGGTGGGCGGTTGCGGCGACGGCCTGCCGGGGATGCCGCCTTCGGCGCCGGAGTTCTTCCGGTTCATGCGTCCTCCACGGATACGGGTGCCGGACGCCGGAGAGTCTCCGGCGCCTCGGACATACTCGGCCGATTCTTCTGCCCCGGCGGGGGCACGGCAGTCCGGGTACGCCCATCCCGGTGGACCTGGCGGCGAACGGCGGAGCTTCGGCGAAGGGCCCGTCCCGTGACGTCCGGCGCCTACAGTCCGCCCGCGACGCGCAGCACCGCTCCCGTCGTGTACGACGCGTCCTGCGAGAGGAGCCACGCGACCGCTCCGGCGACCTCCTGCGGCTGTCCGGCCCGGCCCATGGGGACGTTGGCCGCGACCTTCGCGGGCCGTTGGGGGTCCTCATGGAACTCGGTCCAGATGGTGCCGGGGGCGACGCAGTTGACGCGGATGCCGTCGGCGGCGACCTCCTTGGACAGACCCGTCGTCATGGCGTCGACCGCCGCCTTGGTGGCCGCGTAGTGCACGTACTGGCCGGGGCTGCCGAGGGTGGCGGCCGCGGAGGAGATGTTGACGATCGCGCCGCCGCCGGAGCCGGTCATGTCACGGACGGCACGGCGGGCGCAGAGCAGATATCCCCACACGTTGACCTCGAGCGCCCGGCGCATCCCTTCGGCGTCGGCGTCCGCGAGGCGGCCGTTGGGCCCGCTGATGCCGGCGTTGTTCACCAGCCCTGTGACGGCGCCCAGTTCGGCAGCGCTGTCGAAGAGACCGTCGACCGACTGCTCGTCGGCGGTGTCGACCCGGACGGCCAGGGCCCGGCGGCCGGCCGCGCGCACCGCCTTGGCGACCTCGTGCGCCGCGGTCTCGTCGGAGCGGTAACCGACCACCACGTCGTGACCTTCCACTGCGAGGCGGGCGCAGACCGCGGCGCCGATGCCGCGACTGCCGCCGGTGACGATGGTGAGTTGCTGACGCAAGGCGGACTCCGGTGGTACGGGGGCGGATGCGGACCGACTCTAATCCGCCCTCCTCCGCTGCCTCACCTCGGCCCGCTCGGCGGCAGGTCGGCGCCGGACGGCCTGGGCCGACCGGCACCTCCGTCCGCGCCCGCCGGTCAGGGCCCGCCGTCCGCGCCCGCCGTCCGCGCCCGCCGGTCACGGCATCGACCGGAGCAGCAGCAGGGCGGTGTCGTCGGTCCGGTCGCCCGAGGGCAACGCGCCCTGGATGAGCTGGTCCGCCAGCACTTCGAGGTCGCGGGCACCGGCGGCCAGGGAGCGGGCGAGTTCGTCGATCGCGAACCCGATGTCGGTGCCCGGTCGTTCCACCAGCCCGTCGGTGAAGAGGGCGAGAACACTGCCCGGCGGCAGGGTGACCACGGAGGACCGGTAGTCGGAGACCGGTTCGATGCCGAGCAGCAGGCCCGGTGGCACGGCCACGGTCCTGGCCGTTCCGTCGGGGCCGCGCAGCAGCGGCGGCGGGTGGCCGGCCGTGGCCAGGCAGGCGCGGCCGCGGGCGAGGTCGATCTGGACGTAGAGGCAGCTGGCGAAGAGTCCCGGATTGAGGTCGGTGAGCAGGCGGTTGGCGCCGGCGAGGACGTCACTGGGGGACGCTCCGGCGAGGGCCTGCGCGCGGACCGCCGTACGGACCTGGCCCATCAGCGCCGCAGCGGGAACGCTGTGACCCTGGACGTCTCCGATGACGGCCGCGGCCGTGGTGTCGTCGAGGCGGATCAGATCGTAGAAGTCGCCTCCGATGTCCATGCCGCGGGTGGCGGGCAGGTAGCGGGCGGTGGCCTGAAGGTTGGTCAGCGAAGGAAGGGTCTGCGGGAGCAGGCTCGTCTGGAGGCTGCGGGCGAGGCCGCTCTTGGTGTCGTAGAGGTGCGCCCGGTCGAGGGCCTGTGCGACCAGGCCGCCGAACGCGGTGAGCATGGCCCGTTCGTCGTGTGCGAACGGGCGGGGGCTGTCGTAGGCCATGACGCAGCAGCCGAGCGGGCGGCCGGCGGCCACGAGCGGCAGGAACGCCCATGCGTGATGGCCGTCGTCACCGACGGCGTTCGGGAACGCCTCCTCCAGTTCGCGGCGGGAGGCGAAGAAGGCCGGCTCGCCGGTGACCACCACGCGCCCGCCCGGGTTGTCGGGCACCAGGGGCACTCCGCCGAGGTGTTCGGCCTCCTGGGGGCCGTAGCCGCTGTGGCCGCGCAACCGCAGTCTGCCGGCGTGGGTGGCGAGCAGGGCGACGGCGTGGGCGCCGAAGCTGGGGGCGATCTGGTCCACCACGAGCTTGATCACGTCGGGCACGCTGAGCGCCTCGGTGAGCGCGGCGGCGAGGTGCGCCATCCGGTAGAGGACATCGGCGCGGGGCGCGGTCCGTGCCGGGGCCGATCCGGTCTGCTCGAGCACGGGCGGGTCGGCGGCGACGGAGGCCACGGCGGACGACGGATCGGCGGCCTCGCCGCCGCCCAGCCGGGAGGGGGAGATACGGACGCTGATGCCCCGTGCGTCGGGGTAGAGCTCGAGGGACAGCCACAGGCCGTCGGGGCGCCGCACGGTGAACGAGGTGGGGCTGCGGCTCATGACGGCCGACCGGTAGCGGTCCTCGAAGACGGGGTCGTCGAGCCACGGCAGGAGCTCCCAGGGCCGCGCGCCCGTCAGGGCGACCATGTCGGAGCCGACGAGCTTCGCGCCCGTGGCGTTGACGAAGGTGACCCTGCCGTCGAGGTCGAGGGCGCAGCAGCCCTCCGGCAGGCGTTCGGTGTAGTCCACGGCGGCGAAGGCCTGGGACTGGGTGACCCGGCGCCCGCGAGGCACCGGCATCAGCCGGGGTTCGGTGGTCGGCCGGACGGGGTGGCCGTTCTCCTCCGCCCTGCGCAGGGCGGCCGCGATGTGACCGCACGTCCGTTCGACGGCCTTCCGCCGGGCAGGGTCGATCTCCATGGACTGCGAGCCGGGCCAGAGCACCAGGACCCCGCCCCAGGTGCGGCCGGTGCTGGTGATGGGGGCGGCGGCGAGGGCGAACGAGTAGGGCAGGGCCAGGCCGAGGCGCGGGTAGCGGCGTGCCAGTTCGCCTTCTGCCCCCACCCAGATCAGGCGGTCCTCGCGGACCGCCTGGGCGAGCGGTCCGGAGGCGGAGACGCCGACCCTTGCCCACGGCATGGCGAGGCTGGAGGGTACTCCGGCGAGGACGACGGCACTGAGCAGCTGACTCTCCGGAGGCAGTACGTAGATCCCGCCGCCGTACCCGCCGGTCTCCCGCAGCATCCGGGACAACAGCCGTTGCAGGGCCTCCACGGCGCCGTCTTCCTCGTCGGACGATGCCATGGCCTAGTCCCTCGCGACCGGGGCGGACCGTGCCGTCCCCGCGCGGTGCGGCGCCGTCGGGCGCACACACCATGCGGGCCGACCGGGCCGGGGGCCGGGACCGGAGCGTTCCGGGCGGCCGGTCGGGGCGGGACAAGGTACAGGTTTCATCATTTGTGGACATTACGCCCAAACCTCGGCAGCCTGCACCCCTGGGCCGCCTACCTGGGAACGTCAGGAACCCGGCCGGTCCTCGACGGTCACCCGTAGCGTCCGGACCTCGGGATCGGCGCCGTCGGGGACGACCATGCCGGCGTCCGCACCGCTGCGCAGGTACCGCAGCACCGCCTCGTTCAGGCGCTCACCGGGCAGCGCCACGGGAATGCCCGGCGGGTAGGGGGTGAGCATCTCGGCGCTGACACGGCCCACGGCCTTCTCCCACGGGACCTGCTCGACCCGGCCGAAGTACGCGTCACGGGGCAGCATGACCTGTTCCAGCCGCAGGTCCGCGGGGTCGGGCACCTCCACCTCCGGCGCCGGTCGCAGCTGCGGCGCCTGGGCCGGCACGTCCCGCAGGGCGGCGAGGAGACGCTCCGCGGAGGTCTCGTCGTCCGCATGGGTCAGCTGCGCGCTGATGCGCCGGTGGTCGGCGAGATGGAGGTTGACGCGGTGTGTCCGGCGCAGCCGGTCCGCGATCCGGTAGCCCGTCGTGCCGAGTGCGCTGACGTCGATGACGACCTGCAGCGGGTCCATGTCGGTCGCACGGCCGGGACCGCAGAGGTCGTCCCTGCCGTGGACGTGCATGCCGTCGATGTCCTCCACGCGGGCCCGGACGTGGCCGGCGAGCGCCAGCGCCGCGTCGTACAGGGCACGGCCGTGCTCGACCATCTGGCGGCGCCAGCCGTCGAGCGCGGCGTAGATCAGCGTGGAGGGACTCGTCGTTCCCAGCAGGTCCTCACGGCTCTTGAGGACCGTCGGGTCGATCAGATCGCCCTGGAGGTGGAACACCGAACTCTGTTCGAGCCCGGAGCCCATCTTGTGGACCGAGGTGACGCACACGTCGGCCCCGGCGTCCATGGCCCACGTCGGCAGGTCGGGGTGGAAGGGGAGATGGGCGCCCCACGCCTCGTCGACGATGAGCGGCACCCCGTTCTCGTGGCACGCCTCCGCGATGCCCGTCAGGTCCGAGCAGGTCCCGTAGGGGGTGGGGGTGGTCACCAGAGCGCCGCGGGCGTCGGGGTGCTCGGCCAGCGCGGCACGGAAGGCGTCGGCGGACGGCGGGTGGGCCATGTGCCGCTCCGCGTCCCACTGGGGCTCCACCCAGACCGGACGGATGCCCGCGAGCACCAGGCCGGAGACCACGGACTTGTGCGCGTCGCGGCCCACGAGCAGCTTCTCGTGCGGGCCCGCGACGGCGAGCATGGCCGCCTTCACGGACAGCGAACTGCCACAGGTGGAGAAGAAGGTGTGTTCCGCCCCGACGGCGTCCGCCATCAGCTCCTGGGCGTGCTCGAGCACGGCGTGCGAGGAGGTCCTGTCGTCGAGGCCGCTGATCGCGAGCACGTCCGACCGGAAGACCTCGTCGCCCATGACCGCGCGCACCCGCGGGTCGGCGCCGCGGTGCTGCTTGTGCCCGGGCGGCGTGAAGGGGGTCTGTTCCTCCGCGTGGTACGCGGCCAGCGCATCCAGTACGGGTGTCCGTGAGTGGTCCATGTGACTCCGCTTCCCTTCGGGGCGGCACGAAAACTGACGGGCTGGGCCGAACGGGGCATTCCGCTGCGGCTCCCGGCCCGCTCGCTCGGCGACCAGCGGATGCTCGGCCGCTGTCAGGAAAACCGGTTGTGGGCGGCGCGGACGCACGGGTATTGGTTCTGCATGACCTCTCTCGGCGCAGTGTTCCGTCCGCAGTTGCCTCCCGAACGGTTGCGCGAGGTGGTCCGCGCGGCGGATGCCGCCGGGCTGGAGGAGTTGTGGCTCTGGGAGGACTGCTTCCTGGAGAGCGGCATCGCCACGGCGGCTGCCGCCCTCGCCTGGTCGGAGCGTCTTCGTGTGGGCGTGGGCCTGCTGCCGGTCCCCCTGCGGAACGTCGCCCTGACGTCGATGGAGGCCGCCACACTGCACCGGCTCTTCCCCGGCCGGGTGGCCCTGGGCGTCGGGCACGGCGTACAGGCGTGGATGGGGCAGGTCGGCGCCCGCGTCGAATCGCCGCTGACGCTGCTGCGCGAGCATCTCACCGCCATGCGGGCGCTGTTGCGGGGTGAGCGGGTGACGGTGGACGGCCGGTACGTGAAGCTCGACGGCGTCGCCCTCGACTGGCCTCCGGCGACGGCTCCTTCGGTGCTGGCCGGGGCGACGGGGCCGCGCTCACTGAGGCTGACCGGCGAGGCGGCCGACGGAACGATCCTCGACGCGGCCGTTCCGCCCGACGGGGTGCGCAACGCCCGCCGGCTGATCGACGAGGGCCGGACGGCGGGCGGACGCACCGGCCGGCACGAGATCGTCGTCTATCTCCACACCGCGACCGGCCCCGGCGCCGAGGGCCGTCTCGCAGCCGAACTGGAGCGCTCCGGCGGGGCGTCGGCGCCTGGACTCGGCGTGGCGGGCGACGCGGGCGCGGCGGCGAAGGCCGTCCAGCGGCTGGTGGACGCGGGAGCGGACACCGTGGTGCTCCAGCCGACGGCCGACGAGCCGGACCCGGAGGGCTTCGTACGCTTCGTGGCCGAAGAGGTACGGCCCCTCGTCCCCCGTATGTCCGACGGCCCCTGACGCGGTGTCAATGCCGGTGCCTGGCGTGCGCGGGCATCTCGCTCACCCTGACCAGATGGTCGAAGTCGACCGCCGCGCCCTGCAGCAGCAGGTCGACCAGAGGGCGTGCGGCCGCCCTGCCTGCCACGGTGTCGCCGAACAGGGCCCGCTGGTAGACCACCGACGCGAGGAGGTCGACCAGCAGGTCCGGATCGACGCCGGCACGCAGGTCACCGCGGTCGACGGCGCGCCGCACCGCGACCATGGCGGCGTGCCTGCTGGGCTGCACGAGGACGTCGATCAGACGCCTGTGCAGAGCGGGGTCGTGCGCGCAGTCCGCGACGAGCGGCGCGAGCACGCCGGCCGGCAGCCGGTCGAGAAGCGCCTCCGCCAGCACGCCGACGCTCTGGGTCAGGTCACAGCGGGTGCAGCCGTTGTCCGGCACCGGCGGCGTGACCAGCACAGAGGCGAGGGCGTCGATCACCAGGCTCTGCCGGGTGGGCCAACGCCGCCGGACGGACGCCTTCGTGGTGCCCGCCCTCGCCGCGACCGCCTCGAGGGCGAAGCGGGAGTATCCGTGCTCCCGCAGCACGTCGAGCGTCGCGGCCACCACCGCGGCGTCGATCGCCGGGTCGCGCGGACGGCCGGCCGCGGGGGGTGTCACTGTGCGGCGTCCTGCGGGTACCAGCGCAGTTCGACGGTGTTGCCGTCGGGGTCCTGCACGTAGAGCGACCATGCGTCGCCCCGGGCGCCGTAGCGTTCCACCGGTCCTTCCAGCACGTGGAAGACGCCGGAGTCGATGACCTCCTGCCAGTCCAGCGGGTCGACGGTCAGGCATATGTGGTCCACGTTGGACTCGCCCCGGGGGCGGCTGACCAGGTCGATGATGGTCGTGGGGGTGATCCGCACGGACGGGAACGGCACCTTGCCCGCCCGCCACTCCTCCACGCGTACGGGCTCGAGCCCGAGCGGTCCGCAGTAGAACTCCAGGGCTCGTTCGACGTCTTGGACGTTGAGCACCAGATGGTCGAAGTCCTTCACTCGCATGACGTTCCTCCCCCTCATTCGAATCCGATCCGGTTCGTATCGTAATCCTCGCGCCCCTCCCCCGGCAAGAGGTGGCAGCACACGAAACGGGAGGACGGCAAGGCGACACCAGGGAGCGCTATATGCCGTTTTATGTCGTTTAGTCGTTGTCCTCGTGGCTACCCGGGCGTCCAGGGACGTCCGAGAAGGAGGAAGTCGTGATCACCAAAGCACAGATCCGGAACGTACTGGACCACCCGGTATACGACGCCGACGGCAACAAGGTCGGCAACGCCAAGCATGTCTTCCTCGACGACGCCACCGGCGAGCCCGACTGGGTCAGCGTCCAGACGGGCCTGTTCGGCGGCAACGAGTCGTTCGTGCCGATCCGGGACGCCAACATGGTCGAGGACCACCTCGAGGTGCCCTACCCGAAGGACACCATCAAGGACGCCCCCAACGTCGACGTGGACGCAGGTGGCCATCTCTCGGCGGAGGAGGAAGAGCGCCTGTACCGGCACTACCGCATCGACTGGGACACCGCGTGGAAGCGCGCCAACCAGCCCTCCGAGGGCGGCTGGGCCCACTCCGGCGGGGCGGGCGGGACAGGCCAGGCGGGCACGGCGGGAGCGGCGGGAGCGGCAGGCGCCGCGGGTGCTGCGGGTGCTGCGGGCGCTGCGGGCGCTGCGGGTGCCGCCGGGAAGGCAGGCAGGAGCCGCGCCGGAGCGGGCCAGGGCATGGCGGGCGAGACGCCGGCCCACGCGCGCACGGCGGCCGGCCAGACCCGCGGACGCGACATGGCCGGCGAACGCCGGGACATGGCGGGCAAGGAAGGCCGGAGCGACGCCGACTCGGCGATGACCCGGTCCGAGGAGACCATGCATGTCGGCACCGAGCGTCATGAGATGGGCCGTGCGCGGCTGCGCAAGTACGTGGTGACGGAGGAGGAGCAGCAGACGATCCCGCTGCGCCACGACGAGGTGCGCGTGGAGCGTGAGCCGATCACGGAGAGCAACAAGGGCGCGGCACTGTCCGGGCCGGAGATCTCCGAGGCCGAACACGAGGTCACCCTGTACGAGGAACGCCCGGTCGTGGAGACCCGCGTCGAGCCGGTCGAGCGTGTCCGGCTGACGACCGAGGAGCACACGCATCAGGAGACGGTCAAGGGCCGGGTCCGCAAGGAGCGGATCGAGGCCGAGATGCCGGACGAGCCCACCGAGCGGGCCTCGCGGGAGAAGCACGAACGCCGTGGCCCGGGTGGACCTGGTTGACGCGTCCACAGCGGCCCGACGGCCGTGTGGCGGGGTGAGGGTGACGAGGCGGACGGTGCCCGGCGGTTGCGAGGACCGGTCGGGCGCCGTCCGTCTCTTTGTTCCGGCGCGTGCTCCGTGCCGACGCGTACGACGTCGCCCGCTCCTGCCGACGCGCACGGCGTCTCCCGCTCCGTGCCGACGCCTACGACGCTGCTGCCGGGGCGGGTTGCGCATCCGGCGCCGGTCCCCGTGCCGCACGTCCCCGGTGCTGCCCGTCCCGCCCTCCACCGGCGGGCCCGGTCAGGTCAGCGAGCCGGGGCGGAGGGTGCCGTGCCTGCGTGGTGGTCGTGCAGTTGTTCCAGGCGCCGCTGGAGCAACTGGAGCGCGCCGCGCTGGCGTCCCGGCACCCGCCGTCGCAACGCCACCAGGGCCGGGGCGAGTTGCCGTGCCCTCGCCGCGTCCCTGATCTGCTCCCACTGGTGATGCGCACGGTCCACGGCCGCTTCGACGTCCGGATCGTCGGGGGTCTGCTGACGGCCGAGCCGCACATCGGCGGCGGTCATCCACAACTCGCAGCTGCGGGCCGGGTCCCGGGCGAGCCGCGCGAGGTCCGCCCGTACCTCCAGCCAGTGCAGCACCTGGACGGAGCCGGGCCCGTGGGCCCGCAGCGCCTCGTTCTCGCACGAGGCCGCGGCGGCCGCGGCCTCGTCGTGGCGTCCGGCCCGCGCGGCGGCGAGTATCGCCGGATGCGGGTCGGCCCCCGGGGCCGCGGGACTCGCCGGATGTGCGTCGGCCGAGGCCGGGTCGGGACCGCCGGTGGGAGGCGGTGCGATGCGCGGGCCCGGCACTGCGGCGTACCCGTGCACGGGTCCCGCGGTGTGTCCGGCCGGGTGGCCCGACGGGGACCCCGCAGCGTGCGCCGAGGCGTTGGAGGGGGCGTTCGAGGGGGTGATGCCGAACAGGAGCGCGCCGTCGGGGGCGTCCTCGGACGCCGTCTGCGCGGCGGCCTGTTCGTGGAGGTGCTGAAGCGGCGGGCGCGCCCCGCTGCGCCAGATCGCGGCCACGGCCTTCAGGTGCACGGGGGCGGCTACGGTGCGACGGCCGGGAGCGGGAGCGATCCGCCCGTACATCCGTGTCCCGTCGCCGAACAGCAGTCTGCCGCCGGTGACCTGCTGCCAGGCCTCCGTGTCGGCGACGAGGTCCAGCACCACCGTGGTCGTTCCCGGCCGCCGGATCTTCAGCTCGCCCACCAGCCAGTGCCAGGGCAGGGCCGTGTAGCGCATCGTCGCCGGTGACGTGCGGGCCAGGGCGAGATGCAGCTGCCGTTGTTTGCGGTCCACGTGCAACTGCCCCGCCAGATACAGGTGCAGCGGTCCGGGCGAGGCCGCCGCGGCGCGGATGCGGGTCAGGACGGTCTGTGGATCGAGCGGATCGGCGAGCTCGATCACCGTGGCCGCGGCCGTACCGGCCGTACCGGCGAGGACGTCCGCCGGTACGGCCGCGAGCGCGGGCAGCACGGACGCGGCGTCGATGAGACGTCCCTTGCCGGCCGGGGCGGCTGCGAGGAGCAGCGCGGTACCCGGGGCCGGACTCTCCCGGTTCTCCCCTGTGATCAGCACATCAGCACCGTACCCGGTCCGGCCGGGCGGAGCCGGACGGCCGCCGCACGACGGCTATTTGTGGACGCGGTACTTCAGATGCGTCGCCAGCGGGGTGTCGACGACCCTGATGACCTCCAAGCGCCGCTGCTCCGCCCCGAGGTTGTCGAGCAGCCGCAGGCCCGCGCCGAACAGGACCGGAACCACATGGAGTTGGAGTTCGTCGATCAACCCGGCACGCAGGTACTGCTGGACGGTACGGGCCCCGCCGGCGATGTCGACGTTGCGCCCGCCGGACGCGGCCTTGGCCTGTTCCAGCGCGCTGTGGATGCCGTCCGTGACGAACGTGAAGGTCGTGCCGCCCTCTTTGACGAGCGGCCGGCGGGGGCGGTGGGTGAGCACGAACACAGGAGTGCGGAACGGCGGTTCGTCGCCCCACGGCACCTCACCCGTGTCGTACATCGTCCTGCCCATGACCACGGCCCCGGTCGAGTCGAACCACTCGCGCATGATCTCGGAGTCCACGTTGTCCTCTCCGCCGGTCATGCCCTGGCGCTCGCGCCACGAGGCGAGGTTGTGGATCCACTGGAACAGCGCGTCCGCGCCCTTGCCCCCGGGATGGTCGGGACCGATGTCCGTGCCTGCGACGAAGCCGTCGAGGGACATGGCGAGATCGGCGGTGACGGTGGTCATGCTGGGCTCCTCATCGGGTGTGGTGTGCGGTCTCACCCTTGCGTCGATCGGGAGCCGCCCTTTTCGACATCGTCGCCAGGAGATTTCGCGGTCAGGTGCGGGAAGCGGAATTCGGTGCGGCTGTGCCACGGCTCGTGCGGGCGCACCACCGTGGTGGGGTACTCGGGCCGGTTGGGGGAATCGGGCAGGTGCTGGGTCTCCAGGCACACACCGGAATGCCGTTCGTGACGCCGTCCGGAGGGGGCCGCGAGCGACCCGTCGAGCTGGTTGGCCGTGTACACCTGCACGCCGGGCTCCGTGGTCCATACCTCCATGACGCGCAGTCCCCCCGGCGCGATAAGCCGGGCGGCGCGGCGTGGTGCGGCGGCCGGGCCGGCGGGGTCCAGCACCCAGCAGTGGTCGAAGCCGCCGGCTGCGCGCAACTGCTCGTCGGGCATCGCGAGCCGTTCGCCGAGAACACGCGGCTCGGTCAGATCGAAGGCGGTGCCGCGTACGTCGGCCGCCGGGCCCTGGGGGATGCCGGTGGCGTCGACGGGCAGGTAGCTGTCGGCGTCGACCTGCAGCGCGTGGCCGCGGATGTCGCCTTCGCCGGTGAGGTCGAAGTAGGCATGGTGGGCGAGGTTGACCACGGTGGGCCGGTCGGTGGTGGCGGTGAAGTCGACGGCGAGGGTCCCCTCGGCATCGAGGCTGTACGTCACGGCCACGTCGAGTGCGCCCGGGAAGCCCATGTCGCCGTCGGGGCTGTGCAGGGACAGCCGCACGGCCGCGCTCCCCTCTCCGGGCACCTCGCTCGCCTGCCACACCTTGGTGTCGAAGCCGCCCGGGCCGCCGTGCAGGGCATGGCCCCGGTCGTTGGCCGGGACGTGGTGGCGGGTCCCGTCGAGAGTGAAGGTGCCGTTCGCGATCCGGTTGGCGAAGCGGCCGACGACTGCGCCGACGTAGGCGTTCTTCTCCGCGTAGTCGCCGATCCCGGGGAGGGCGAGGACCACAGAGGCGTCCTCGCCCAGGGTGTCCGGGACGGTGAGTGTGTGGAGGACTGCGCCGTACGTGAGGACCTCGGCCCGCACCCCGTGCCCGGAGTCGAGAGCCCAGAGGTCGATCTCCTCACCGCCGGGGAGGGTTCCGTAGGGAGTGCGGGTGACGGCGGGGCGGGGCATGGGGATCCTTCGGGCGGGAAGCGGGTGGTGGGCGGAAAGCGGGGCGGGGGCGGGAACAGGGTGGTGGACGGAGAACGGAGCGGGGGCGGGAACAGGGTGGTGAGCGGGGAGGTCAGCGGGAGCGCGCTGAGCGGGTCGTCGACTCCCTGACGACGAGGCGGTATCCGGGGCGTTGCCGCCGCGGCTCAGGGGCCGTGCCGCCGGCGAGGCGTTCGACGAGGCTGTCGACAGCCAGCCTGGCGATGGCCTCCTTGTCCGGGGAGATCGTCGTCAGCGTGGTGGACCCGTACCGGCCCTCCTCGATGTCGTCGAACCCGACCACAGCGACGTCGCCGGGGACGCTCAGTCCGCGTTCGGTGAGGGTGCGCATCGCTCCGACGGCGATGAGGTCGTTGTACGCGAAGACCGCGTCGGGCCGCCCGCCGCGGTCGAGCAGGGCGGCCATGGCGCTCGCCCCGTCCTCCCGACCGTAACCGTCGGTGACGACCACCAGGGCGTCGTCCGCCTCCAGCCCCGCCGCGGCGTGTTCCTCGCGCCAGCCGCGCAGCCGCAGGTGGGCGGGCTGGCGCTCGCGGCCGGTTCGGGAGCCGAGGAAGGCGATCCGGCGATGGCCGAGGCCGATGAGATGCCGGACCGCCTCCCGGGCCGCGGCGACGTTGTCGATGGCGATGTGGTCGTACGGCGCCTCGTACTCCCGCTCCCCCAGCAGCACCAGCGGGGCGCTGTCCGTGCGCGCGGTGAGGTCCTCGGTCTCGAGGTGGATGGGGCTGAGGATGAGCCCGTCGATGACGTGGGCGCGGAAGCCCTGGCTGACGAGGAGTTCCTTCTCCCGCAGTCCCGCCGTGTGGTCCACCAGGACGGTGTAGTCGTGCCGTGCGGCCGCGTCGACGACCGCGCCGGCCAGCTCGGCGAAGTACGGGTTGCCGAACTCCGGCACGGCCAGGGCGATGATGCCCGTCCGCCCCTTGCGCAGGTGGCGGGCGGTGAGGTTCGGCCGGTAGCCGAGCTCGTCGATGGCCTGCTGGACCTTGGCCCGCATCTGGGGCGTGACGTGCGGGTAGTTGTTGACGACGTTGGAGACGGTCTTGATGGACACGCCCGCCCGGCTGGCAACGTCCTTGAGGCTGACGCCCACGGCACTCCTTGGCTCTCGGTGCGGCAGTACCGCTGTGACGGTGTGTAGCTGGTGCTCCGGCGGCTTCACGCCGTACGGCGCCGCGCCACGACGACCACGATAAGGAAGCGGCGCCCCGGCCACGGAGCGGTAGGACGAATTGATCGGGCGGAACCGTCCGGCCTCGTCCGAGGAGGTCCGGAAGGGGGAAGCGACGGGCAGCACTCACGGCCGGTCGGAACGCACGACGATCGACCACCCGGCGCGCGGCGCAGCCGGAGGGCGGCGAGGACTGCCGGACCGGGCAGGGCCGGGAAGGCGCCGCGGCGGCGCGCGGCTCGAAACTTCCGCCGCCATTCGGAAATCGGCGGGTCACGGATGCCGGAGAGAACGGCCGACCGGGGTGACGACACCGTCCCAAATCGCTCCCTTCCGGCGCAAGTGATGGCCGACCTCAGTCACCTGACGGTGTGACCTGCGCCGGTTCACCGCAGGTCTCGACGAAATATTTCGAGGCCGATGACGATACATGCGAGAGGGGTTGACGTCGTTCAGCGGTTCCTTATCATTCACATTGCTCGACACTTCGACACTCGTTCGAGATATCGAACCATCGAGTCGCTTCATCGCACAGCAGGGCATCTCCGGGCCCCATCCCCGAACGTCGAGCCGCAAGGAGAGCGCGCACGTATGTCATGCCCTCATCAATGTGCGACGTGGATCGAGCCGCCGAGCGCCCCGGGCCGATATCGGTGCCACCCGACACCGTCCAAGCCTTCACCCCGTGTGACCACGCCGTCCGAAGACGCCGGGCCACACCCGTCGTTCGGAGGCTCGCGAAAGACGTGGGAGCCACAAGCGGTGTGCCGTGGTGCTCACAGACCGCCGCACACCGCACTACACCGACAGTCCGGCCAGCCTCTGACGAGGCGACCGGAACAGCCTACTCACGGTTGGGGAAGTCCCCATGCACAGAGGAAGTTTCAGCCGCAGGCATCCGTCTGCGGTGCTCGCCGCCGTGGTCGCGGCTCTGGCCGCGTTGGCGGCGATGCTCGTCGCCACCCCGGCTCAGGCGGCTACCAGCGGCGCCTTACGCGGAGTCGGTTCGAACCGGTGTCTCGATGTGCCGGGAGCCAGCCAGACCAATGGCACATACCTGCAGATCCACGACTGCTGGAGCGGGACCAACCAGCAGTGGACGTTGACGGACAGCAACCAGCTGACCGTGTACGGCAACAAGTGCCTGGATGTTCCCGGTCACGCCACCACGGCCGGTACCCGGGTGCAGATCTGGACCTGCTCCGGCGGTGCGAACCAGCAGTGGCGGGTGAACTCCGCCGGGACGGTCGTCGGCGTGGAGTCCGGGCTGTGCCTGGAGGTTTCGGGCGCCGGTACGGCCAACGGCACGGCGGTACAGATCGGGACGTGCAACGGCGGCAGCAACCAGAAGTGGACCGGCCTGACCGGGACGCCTCCGACGGACGGCACGTGTTCTCTTCCGTCGACGTACCGGTGGGCATCGACGGGCGTACTGGCGCAGCCGGCGAACGGATGGGCCGCGGTGAAGGATTTCACCACCGTGACGCATAACGGCAAGCACCTGGTCTACGCGTCGAACGTGTCGGGATCGTCCTACGGCTCGATGATGTTCAGTCCCTTCACGAACTGGTCGGACATGGCGTCGGCCGGCCAGACCGGGATGAGCCAGGCCGCGGTGGCGCCCACGCTGTTCTACTTCGCGCCCAAGAACATCTGGGTGCTGGCGTACCAGTGGGGTGCGTGGCCCTTCATCTACCGCACGTCGAGCGACCCCACCAACCCCAACGGCTGGTCCTCTCCGCAGCCGTTGTTCACCGGGAGCATCTCCGGCTCCGACACCGGCCCGATCGACCAGACCCTGATCGCCGACGGCCAGAACATGTACCTGTTCTTCGCCGGTGACAACGGCAAGATCTACCGGGCGAGCATGCCGATCGGGAATTTCCCGGGGAACTTCGGCTCGTCGTACACGACGATCATGAGCGACACGAAGGCCAACCTGTTCGAGGGCGTACAGGTCTACAAGGTTCAGGGCCGGAGCCAGTACCTCATGATCGTCGAGGCGATGGGCGCGAACGGGCGCTACTTCCGCTCCTTCACGGCCTCCAGCCTGAGCGGCTCGTGGACGCCGCAGGCCGCCGGCGAGAGCAACCCCTTCGCGGGCAAGGCCAACAGCGGTGCCACGTGGACCAACGACATCAGCCACGGTGACCTGGTCCGCAACAACCCCGACCAGACCATGACCATCGACCCCTGCAACCTGCAGTTCCTCTACCAGGGCAAGTCCCCCACCGCCGGCGGCGACTACAACCAACTGCCGTGGCGGCCGGGTGTCCTCACCCTGCAGCGCTGACCTTCCCGATGCACGGTGACCGTGATGTGGTGCGGTCTGCAGGCGTGTGAGCGTGCGGTTCACGGCGTGGGCGGTTCCACCTGCTGACCGACACTCACCGCCTCACCGACACTCACCGCCTCGAGAAGCCCCGGCCGTGCGGCGGCCGGGGCTCCTCTCTCCTCCGGTGGCGTAGTCGCGGCCCGGCCCGTCGTCCAGGAGGTCAAGGCGCACGCACAGCCGGCGGCCGGGGGGCCGGAGGTGGGGAGGTCGGCCGGTGCGGCCGGGGACGGATGCGCCGGACCCTCGCGCACGCGCTGAACGCGTGAGCGATGAATTCGGGCGGCGGATCGGGTCTGCCCTGGTATGACTCGTATCATCGCTGACATCTCGGTCTCCCTCGACGGATTCGTCACCGGGCCCGACCCCGGCCCGGAGACCGGTCTGGGCGCCGGGGGTGAGGCCCTGCACACGTGGGCGTTCTCCGATGACCCCGACGACCGCCGGGTCCTGCGCGAGGCGACCGCCCGCTCGGGCGCCGTCGTCCTCGGCCGCCGGCTCTTCGACGTGGTCGACGGACCCAACGGTTGGGACGACGAGACCGGCTACGGCGCCGGCGAGGTCGGCAGACCCGCGTTCGTCGTCGTGACGAGCTCGCCGCCGGAGTCGGTGCGGCTCACCGGCCTCGACTGGACGTTCGTCACCACCGGTCTGCCCGACGCCGTCACCACCGCGCGCGGGCGCGCAGAGGCGGCGTCGTCGGACAGCGGCAAGGACCTCGACGTCGTCCTCATGGGCGGCGGCGCCACCATCGGCTCGGCGTTCGACGCCGGGCTGGTCGACGTGCTGACGTTGCACCTGGCGCCCGTCGTGCTGGGCACCGGGACGCCTCTGTTCACCGGCAGAGCGCCGCGCACGCTGGTGCAGCGGAACGTGATCCCCACATCGACGGCGACGCACCTGACCTACGACGTGCTCTGACGACGTCGTATCGGAACGACTTTCCTGGTCGCCCCCGGCCCGCCCGACCGCGGCGCGACCGAAATCTCCGGCCCGTCCGGCCCGGGACGACATAGGTTCGAGGCATGGTGCATGTACTCGGCAGCAGGGTCCTGCTGCACCCGACGGATCCGGACCGCACCCGCGCCTTCTACGGCGGAACACTGGGACTCGCCGTCAGTCGCGAGTTCGGGACCGGGCCGGAGCGTGGCACGGTCTATTTCCTGGGTGGCGGATTCCTGGAGGTCTCGGGCCGCTCCGAGAACCCACCAGCGCCAGGTCTCCAGCTGTGGCTCCAAGTCGAAGATGTGCAGGCGGCGTTCGAGGAACTGCTGGCAGCCGGCGTGGACGTGCTGCGCGCTCCGGTGCAGGAGCCCTGGGGGCTGATCGAGATGTGGATCGCGGACCCGGACGGGGTGCGCATCGCCGTCGTAGAGGTACCTGAGGACCACCCACTGCGCTACCGCCCCTGAAGTCCCGTAGCTGCGGGCTCCGGGCTTCCCGGAGAACGGGTCAGGTGGCCTTCTTCGTTCCTGTGGCGCGGCCGTCCTCGTCCCAGGTGACTTCCAGGATCCGCTCGACGGCGTCGCGGTCGATGTGACCGAACACGTGGGGGAACAGGGTTCCCTCAGGGACTCCGGGCGGCGGGGCCGGGACGGCTGCCTCCCATTCCGTCCGGGCGTTGAGACGGCTCTCGTCCAGGACGAGCACCAGGAGCGGTCTCGGCGTGTTGCGGTAGAAGGCGTTGACGACGGCGAGGGTGGTCGGCTCGTCGGGGGCGCAGTGGACGAAGCCTTCTTCGGCGAGGGATGCGGGAGCGTAGGGCTGGTCCGGGGCGGCCGTCCACTCGGCTTGCGTGACAATGTGGTAGATCATCTTCGGGTTATACAACAGTTGGCGTGGAGACGTCGTCGCCCGCCGCCGGGGGTGCTGCGACCAGCACTTCCGTTGCCGGCGATGAACCGGCCTGACTGCCGCGACTTGTCGTCAGCGCCGTCGGACGAGTGTCGGGCATGACGAACTTGTCCGTTCGCATGGCCGGATCACGCCACTGCGTGAGTCGACCGTCGGCGCCTATGCGCCTGTCCATCCGGCAGTGTTGGAATACGACTCGTAGCTGTATCGGGTGCTGCGGTCCCACTCTTCGCCTGTGAGGTGCTTGTATGCCCTGTCGGGAACGTAGAGCAGTGCCTCTGCCCAGACGAGGTCGTTGGCGTAGGGCATGAACCGCTGCGGGTTTCGAAGTACGCTCTCGTACTCCTCGCGGCCGGCTGCGACCACCGCGGCCCGGGTGTAGAGGAACTGATCACTCGACAGATCATCGCCGTATTCCTTGCGGTCCAACCTGTACAGGGCCCAGGAGAGCTGCTCGGCGAAGCCGACCACGTCGGATACAGGGCCGTTCGCCAAGCGGGCTGTCAGGGCAGCGGCGAGCTCATCGCCCTCGGGGTCCGGGGCAGAGGAGCTGCACGCTTCGATGAGCCGCCAGAAGACACTTTCGTTCATGCCGGAGAGCATGGCGGACGGGTGTGACAAGCCGGTTGTGAGGTGCCTGCCCGGCCGGCCGAGGAAACGGCGGTGCGTCCGGTGCGGGAGCCGGGCAGCATGGCAGGGTGACTGATCTGCTGTGGGATGACGTGAGCTGCTTCTTCGACCCGGACTTGACGGGGTCACTGCCGGACGTGCGTGTCCCGGGCACCTCGGTGACGGACTGGCAGGGGGTCCTCGATCTTGTCGTGGAGAAGGGCTGGAGGTGCCAGTACTCGGAGGGAGAGACGGTGCTCCCTGTGCCCCGGGCCGAAGGCGTGCTGTCACGCCCGGCGGAGGCCGAGTGCCCGGAACTGCGGGTCTGGCCGACGGCCGATGTGTTGGCGATCTTCCGCTTCCATGCCGACGATGAAGTCGACTTCGACGTCGACCTGCGGGAATTGCAGGGCCAGGAGCGACTCGACACGTTCTGCGGCTTCCTTCGGGAGATCGGGCGGCGGTTGGGCAAGCCGGTGCTGATGGACCCGGAAGGCGACTACGGCCATCCCGTCCTCGGCTACGACATCGAAGCTGATCGAGTCGTTCTCCTCGCAAACCCGCAGGTCAGGTTCCTGCAGCCTGTTCGGGCGGTCACTCCGCAGACCTAGACCATGGTCAGGAGGTGATCCGTGGGGCCATAGTCGATCTTCCAGTCGGCATAGATCCCCACAGCGCCGTCCTTCTGGCACCGCAGCCCAACCGTCACCCAGCGGACCGACCCGTCGCCGGCCAGCGAGAACCCGACTGCCGTCTCGAACTCCTCGCTCCCGCACGGACAGCCCGCCTCGCCGGGCTCCGCGTCCGTCCAGAACTCCTCGCTGTCCGCGATGAACGCGCGGCCGCCGCAGCCGGTGCACACCCGCTCGGCTCCGCCCTCGACATCGTCGACGAGCACGAAGAACACACGCCCGCCGCAGACGCCACAGACGGAAGGAACGATCTTCACCGGACGGTCGTCGGCAGCCTTTCGGAGAAGCGCCGCGAGATCCTCACAAACACCCCAGCCAACTTGATCATCAGCATGCACAGGCACATCGTTCCAGACCTCCGAACCAGAAGAGTCCTGCGACCGGTGCGCCGCGGTGTGCGCCGCATCAGCGTGGGGCCGGTCGATGACGTGGGGCGTTCACCGGCGGGACTCGTCGCGGGCCCGGGCGCGTTCGGTCGGCGGGCGCAGGGCGGAATAGATACCGGCGCACGCGGCGAGCACCATCACGCAGCCGGCGAAGACGAGCCCGGCGGTGCGCAGGTCCCACAATTGGGCCGCGGCGCCCACGCCCACCACCGGCAGCGAGATGCCGGTGTAGGCGACGACGAAGAACGCCGAGATGGTGCCGCCGCGGTGTTCGGCGGGTGCCGCCGCGCCCACGAGGGACAGGGCCGCCCGGAATGCCAGCCCCTGGCCCGCGCCTCCGCACAAGGCTCCGGCCACGAGCACCGCGAGGGATTCGGTGATCAGAGACGTGGCGACGAGCACCAGGCCGGCGATGAGGACGGCGCAGCCGATGGGGAGGGCGCGCCGGGTGCCGATGCGTTCGCTCAGTGACTGTCCTGCGGTGGAGGCGAGGAAGACGGAGAACACGACCGCTCCCGTGACGGCGAGGTTGTGCACGTCGAGTGTCCGGGCCACGAAGCTGGGGGCGAGGGCGGTGAACAGTCCGAGCAGGGAGAAGCCGGCGAACGCCGCGACGGAGGCGGGCGCGAACACTCCTTTCACCTCGTCGGGTACGGAGACGCCTTGAGGCTTCAGCGGGGGAAAGCGCTTCGGCCGCTCGACGGTCTCCGGGAGGAAGCGGATGATCACGGCGGCGACGGCGACCAGCCCGATGTGGACCCAGAAGACGAGCTCGAGCGGGCGGGCCGCGTACTGGGCGAGGATCCCGGACAGCAGCGGTCCGCAGCCCAGACCGCCCATGTTCGCCGCGGTGGCCGCGAAACCGGCCCGTGCCCGCTGTCCCGGTCCGGCGAGTTCCATGACGGCGGCGGTCGCCGCGCCGCTGAGCAGTCCGGCCGCGAATCCGGAGAGCAGCCGCCCGGCGAAGAGCAGGGGGAGCCCGGTTTCCAGCAGAAAGCATCCGGCGCTGGCGGCGGACAGGGCCATGGCGCAGAGCAGCACGGGTCGGCGCCCGACTTCGTCGGAGTAGTTTCCCCCGACGAGCAGCACCGCGATCACGGCGACGGCGTAGACGGCGAAGACCACGGTCACCATCAGCTCGGAAAAGCCGATCTGTTCCTGGTAGAGCCCGTACAGCGGCGTGGGCAGGGTCGTGCCCGCCATGCCGATGGCGAACACCAGGGCTGCCGCGACGTAGCCGGGACGGCGGCCCTCACCTTTGCGGACGATCATGCGGCTCACCTTACGAGCGCCCGGACGCGGGCGGCCGGACATTGTGGCGTCGGCGGTGCGGCATCGGGGATGCGGCCTCGCGGATGTCCCTCGTGGGCCTGCGGCTGTCCTTGTGAGGCGTGCAGATGGACACGGACGGGTGTGATGGTGATGTCGGCGCGGGCTGCCGGTCGTTAGGAGAGGGACGAGAAGGAGATCCGCCATGCCAACAGGACCGGCACAGCAACCCACGGCTGAGCTCGATGCCCGCTACAGTTCCGCGCTCAATCCTCGCCCGGGTGCCGCGGGTGTCACCGCCATCGAGTGGGCGGAGGCGCTAGGACACTTGGAGGCCGCCGAGATCTTCTGGGTGTCCACGGTGCGGCCCGACGGTCGGCTGCATGTCACGCCCGTGATCGCCGCGTGGCACGACGGGGCGCTGTACTTCTCCACCGGCCCGGAGGAGCAGAAGGCGAGGAACCTCGCTCACGACGCGCACTGCGTACTGACCACCGGGCGGAACGCGCTGACCGAAGGGTTCGACATCGTGGTCGAGGGCCAGGCGGAACGGGTCACCGACCCGGCGGTGCTCGAAGAGGTGATCGCCGCGCACGAGGCGAAGTACGGGCCGCACATCACCTCGCCGGAGGGCACGTTCCACGGGCTCGGGGACACCATCCGGACGGGGGCCGCGGTGGTGTTCGCGGTGGTGCCGGCCACGGCGTACGGCTTCGGTCGGGACAACGGGGTCTACAGCCATACGCGGTGGGTGTTCTGAGCGCCGCTTCCCCTGGGGCCGGCGTCACTGCCGGCCCCGACGGACCGGGACCGCGCGATCGAGGGGCCGGGGTGCTGCCGAAGTCCACGGTCGTCTGTACCCGGCGATCCGCCGTGACGCCGGGACGGTCAGCCCGCACATGCTCGCCGCACCTTCTCCAGACGCGCACGCTGATCATCGATCCAGCCGACCGCCGGGAAGAGCGGCAAGCTGACCGTCACTTGCGACGACGGGCCGTCATGGACCGTTACGCCGATCACGCCTGGGCTCAGCGGCTTGATCTTGAGCTGGACCGTCCGCCCCGAGTTCAGCCACGACACGAACCGATTCCCGGCCAGCGCGTCCAGGGCCTCCTCCCAGTCATCGAGGTCAGCGGACGAGACGTGGACAGGGAAGCTTCCCTTGACGGTCTCGGTCTCCACGACGAACTCGCAGTCCAGAACGTCTGCGCCGGGAGACGGCCGCTCCAGCACAAGCAGAGAGAGGATGTGACCGGTGGTCCCCGGCGGATCCGCCAGGTGGATCAACTCGCCCAACTCGTCTTCCACCACAGCCCCTCTCCATCGGCCTCGAACGGAAGCATCATTCCTGAGCCCGCCGGCACACACCGCGCCGAGGTGGGTGTGGCTGCCGACTCTCATCGACCTTCCGCAGCCAGGGGCGCCGCCCTGCAGAGTATGCACACACTCGAGGGCCTGAGCAGGAGCCAGCGCCGGCACCCTTTGCCGGAGCAGACGCATGACACGTTGGCGCCAGGCCCGTCGGATGCCTCGGACGCCGCCTCGCCGTGGCGCTTCAAGTACCGGGGCGTGTCGCCTCGATCACGAGTGTCGGGTCCGGCCGGAGGCCCGGAGAACCCCGTCGCGGGCGTGATCTTCCTGCCCACGGCGTGCCCTCCGTCGTCACTGGCCCACCCTTCCGTCGACGCACTCGCGCAGCAGGTCGGCGTGACCGCAGTGCCGGGCGTACTCCTCGATCCGGTGCACCATCAGCTCCCGGATCGAGGTCTTGTCCTTCCCCACCCGCTCCCCGAGATCCGGGTGTTCGGCCAGCGCGGCATCCGTCGCCGCCTGCTCGCGCTCCAGATCGGCGTACGCGGCGTCGACCATGGCCTGCTCGGCGACGACGTCGTCGAAGTCCGCGTCACGCCGGCCGTACAGCTTCGGCACGGGTTCGCCGTCGGTGATCCAGTTGCGCCAGTCCCGTTCCACCTCGGCGAGGTGCCGGACCAGGCCGAGCAGCGACATCGTCGACGGCGGTACGGACCGACGGGCCAGCTGCTCCGCGTCAAGGCCCTCGCACTTCATCCGCAGGGTCATGCGGTAGCCCGTCAGAAAGTCCAGCAGCGTCGCGAGCTCACCGTCCGGACTGGCGCTTTCCTTGTTGCGGGGGTCGTTGTCCGGGTCTGCCCACATGTCGGGGTAGACGGTTGCCTGGGTCCATCGCGCGGGTTGATCACTCATACGGTGCATGGTGGTCCGCGACGGCCCGTGTCCGCTACAGGTTTGTTCATCGAGACGGATCCGTGGTGCGAACGATTCGGTGAGAACGCGGGGCCTTGAAGCGTCGTGGGGGTCGGCGGACGGGTCACAGCCAGGTTTCGCGCTGTTGTTGCAGTCCGTCGAGGACGAGGTCGAGTCCGATGTCGAACTCCGCGGCGTACGTGTAGCCGGGTTTCAGGGCGTGGTGGGTGATCATCTCGGTGAGGTGAGGGAACTCGTCGCCGGGCATCTGCTCCAGGAGCGAGTCGGCCAGCTCCTCGATGCCGCCGGCGGGTTCGAACGGGAGGCTGAGCTCCTGCAGGGTGAACCCGTAGATGTAGCTGTCGAGTACGGAGAACGCGTGCGCGGCGCCGGCGATCGTGAAGCCGCCCGCTCGTAGGCAGCCGATGACCGCGTCGTGGTGGCGCAGCGTCGCGGGGCCGGGGCTGCTGCGGGAGTCCATGAGGCCGATCGCCCACGGGTGGCGGATCAGCGCGTCGCGTGTCGATGCGGCGCGCCGTCGCATCGCCGCCCGCCAGGGGAGGTCCGTGGGCGGGAGTTCGATCTCGCTGAAGAGGAGGTCGACCATGCCGTCGAGGATCGCTTCCTTGTTGCGGACGTGGTGGTAGAGCGACATGGCCTCGACGCCGAGCCGGTCGGCGAGTTTGCGCATCGTGAGCGCGCCGGTGCCTGCCTCGTCCGCGAGCGCGAGCGCCGTGCGCAGGACCGTTTCCTTACTGAGGGGTCGGCGGCGGGGTGCCGGCGTGCGGGCGGGCTCGGTGGCCACGGAGTCCTCCTTGGACGGGTTTCGCAGGTTGACAACCTTACTTCGTAAGGCACACCCTTACGGCGTAAGGACGGCGGGGAGAGGGAGGGCGAAGTCATGGAACCGATCAGCTCGGAGGAGTCACGAAGAACGGGCACGCGCAAGAAGATGTGCGTCGTGGGCGCGTCCGGGAAGCTCGGGCGGTACATGGTGCGGCACGCGCTGGACCGGGGCTACGAAGTGGTGGGCGTGTGCCGGGAGCAGAGCGTCGGCAAGCTCGCCGAGTTCGAGGGGCGGATCACGGTGGTCCCCGCGGCGACCGACGACCGTGCGGCCGTCGCGCGTGCGGTGGACGGGTGCCAGGCCGTGCTCACGGTGCTGGTCCCGTGGGGGATGAAGCGCTACTCCTCCGGCACGGCCCGGGCCGTACTGGACGCGGCGCCGGCGGGGGCACGGCTGGTGTTCTCCTGCGGCTGGCACATCACCCGGGACGGGAAGGACGTCTACACCCGCAGGCTCAGGGCGTTCGTGGCGGTTTTCGGGCGGCTGGCCAGACTGGCCCGGGTGGCGGACCTGGACGACCAGGTGGAGGCGTGCCGTTACATCTTCGCCAGTGACACCGATTGGACGGTCGTCCGCGGCAGCGACCTGGAGGAGGGCGAGAGCCAGGGCCTGCCGGTGTGGAGCCGGCATGTCGGTGACCCCGTCCTCGCGAGCAATCTGACCCGTCGCGTGGACTTCGCCCTCTTCATGGTCGCCGCGGCGGAGGACGACGCCCTCGTCCGGGAGGCCCCGGCCATCGTCGGCCGGCTGACCCCGTCGGCCCTCGCCCACGCCGGTACGAGCGCGGCGTGAACACGGAATTCCCGACCTCGTGCGGGCGGACGGCGAAACCCTGAAGGGTTGACCGCGCATCGCGCCACGGGCGACTGTCGCCGCACCGCCGGTTCCACCGCGTGCGGCGCAGGCGCGCGGCGCAGGCGTGCTGCGCAGGGGCGGCCCGGGCGTGATGCGCAGACGCGCGGCCCGAGCGTGCGGCGCAGGGGCGGCCCCGGGCGTCAGGCCCCGGCAAGGGTCACGGGGTGGCGTTGCCGCCTCCGCCGAGACCTTCGAGGAACTGTCGTTGCCCGTCCAGGAATCCGTCCGCGAAGAGCGCGCGAGGGGCGAAGAGCGCGGTGAGTGTGATCTTGAGATCCGACTGCTCGACGGACCGCTTGAGCAGCGAGTGGCTCGCGTCCGGGTGATGCGTGACCGTCAACGCCCCACCTGCGTACAGCACCTTGCGATAGACACGTTCCGTGTCGGCGGTGTCCACGTTGAGGTCATGGCCTGCGAGGGTCAGCAGCACCGGTACGCGACGCAGGGCGCGGAGGTCCCGCGTCGCGTCCGCGGTGTGGTTCTTGGAGATGAAGCGCCAGCGACCGGCGGTCATGCCGTCCGCGTCGCCGCCCCTCGCCCTGACGTACTCCTCGAAGGTGGCGTGGCGTTCCAGCAGCCGGCGGGTGGCGTCGCTGTCGGCGATCTCGGCGCGGGTGCGGGCGGCCGACGCGCCCTCGGCGCGCAGCTCGGCGAGGAGGTTGTAGCGGCCTTGCCGGAGCCAGTTGATCGCGGGTGAGACGGCGATGACGAAGCTGACGGGCGTCCTGGCGGCGACCTTCGGCAGGACCCAGCCCGCCTGGCTGGCGCCCCAGAGCCCGATCCGGTCGCCGTCGATGTCCGGGCGGGCGCGCGCCCAGGCGATGGCGGCGGCCGCCTCGTCGGCCCGGTCGTCCATGGACTGTTCGAGCCAGTCGCCGGGTGCGCCCGCGACGCCGGGCTTGTCCCAGGACAGGGAGGCGTATCCGGCCTTGGCGTTCGCTTCCCACAAGGGCTTGTAACCGTCGTCGTGGGTGGCGTCGACGGGACCGTCGCCGTGGATGTACACGACCAGGCCGTGGTGTTCGCGGCCGTCCTTGGGAGTGGCCAGTACGCCGTTGAGTATGTGGCCGCCGTGGCGGATCGAGACCCGCCGCTCGTCCATCTCGTAGGAGTTCTGCCACAGGACCACGCCGGCGAGGCCGGTGGCCACGACCAGGATCGTGACGAGTGACCACACGGCGATGCGGGGCCGGGGCCGTCGGGGCCGGATCTTCGGACTCATCAGATGTGACCGCCTCTGCTCGGGCTCCCGAAACTATCATTGATGGAACGATCGTCGAAAGAATGATAGTTTTGAGCCCGAGATGACGGCGCGAAAGGGGGCACGGCATGGGACTGGACGAGACGGAAGCCGGCAGGGGGCCGGTGACGGTCCGACGGGGCGTTCCGGCCGGAGCAGAGGGGCGGGCGGCCGAGCTGTACTGGGACGCTTTCGGCCGCAAACTCGGCCCCGCCCTGAACCCGCCGGACAAGGCGGTGCCCTTCATCGCCGCCCACCTGAACGCCGATCGGGCGGTGTGCGCGCTCGTCGACGGGCAGCTCGTCGGCCTCGCGGGCTATCAGCTCGACGGCCGGGCCCTCACCGGGGGCGACGCCTCCGCCGTGCTGCGTATGTACGGACACCTGCGAGGACTGCACCGGCTCCTGCTGCTCGCCCTGTTCGAACGACACCCGGCCGCCGGACAGCTCGTCATGGACGGCATCGCCGTGGACCCGGGCACACGCGGCCGCGGCATCGGGAGTCTGCTCCTCGATGAAGTGGCCGCCGTCGCGGCGGAGCACGACTGCCGGGAGATCAGACTGGACGTGATCGACACCAACCCGCGCGCCAGAGCCTTGTACGAGCGGCGCGGCTTCACGGCCGTACGGACCGAGCACACCCCCTACTTGCGCGGGCTGCTCGGGTTCGGCGCGGTGACCAGCATGCGCCGCCCGGTCGAGGCGAACGGGCCGAGAGGACCGCGCACACCATGACCGACCGCATCGAGATCCCGACCCGCATGCTCGTCCACGCGCTGATCCGCGAGGACGGGTCGGTCGACGCCGACGAGCTGTACGGCGTCGCCGACACCCTGGGCATGAGCGACCAGCAGGTGCGGCTGTGCGTCAAACGCCTCGTGGCCGAAGGCCGGTTCACCCACGAGGGCCGGGGCCGCAAGGCGCGGCTGCACGCGACCCCGGACACCGTGCGCGCCCTCGCCCCCAACGCGGACTTCCTCCGGCACGCGTTCGAGCAGGACGCCGGGCTCGCGCCCTGGGACGGTGTCTGGCACCTGGCCGCCTTCGCGGTGCCCGAATCGGAGCGCACGGCCCGGGACCTGCTGCGTGAGACGCTCGTCCACCTCGGCGGCGCCCCGCTCCAGGGCGGGCTGTACGTGTGCGCAAACGCCTGGGAACCGTACGTCGAAGAAGCGGCCCACCGCCTCGGCGCCCATGGCGGGCTCACCCTCCTCACGTCGACGGACCTGCGCAGGGGTGAGACCCGGGAGCCTGCCGAACTCGCCCGGCGGCTGTGGCCGTTGCGGGAGATCGCCGACCGCTACCACCGCCTCGGACGCTTGGCCAGGCCCCGACTCGACCGGCTCACCGGCACGGCCGGACTCTCCCCGTCCGAACTCCTCACCATCGCGGTGGAGCTGGCCGCCGAACTCACCCGTGCCATGGACCCCGACCCGCTGCTGCCGCCCGAGCTCCTGCCCCGGCCCTGGCCCGGCGCCGAGGCCCGGGAGATTTTTGCCTCGTGCTGGGCGGCCCTGCACGAGCAAGAGGGCGGCGAAGCCCGCCCGGCTCTCTTCCGCCTCTACGCCGACATCGCCGCAGGAGCGGACCGGGCCGCGCGCTGACGACAGCGGCGTGTCGTCCACGGGGAGGCCCGGGCCGCCGGCCGGGGTGGGGGCAGGGAAGTCCGGTCCTGCGGGCTCAGGGCGTGTCTTCTTCCCAGTCGAAGAGCCTGGGGGCGCCGTTCCTCGGTCCGTACAGTGAGCGGCCGCCGGCTCCGTAACGGCCGAGTTCGGTGGCCAGCGCGGCTCCTTCGTGCAGTTGCGTGGGTGTCCAGCCGGTGACGTCCAGCAGCAGCCCGTCGAGAGGGCCCCCCACCAGCTCGACGTAGTCGTGTCCTGGCTGCGGGCCTGGGTCGGGATCGTCGTGATCGGCTCCGTAGACGCGTCCGCGCATGATCTGCTCGTCCATGCTGCCCAGCGTCGCAGCCGCCACTGACAGTGCGGTGGTCGGACGGGCCGCGCTCGCCCACCGCCGAGGCGCCCAGCACGGCAGCCGGCGGGCATCGGCGCGCACACGCTCCACCCTCCGTGGAGGCCCCGCAAGTGCAACGCCGCAGGCCATGACGCCCGAGTCGACGCGGCCCCGTTCGCGGGGCGACCATGAGAGGCGGGGACCGATCGCCCCGCGTGCCTGGGCTCCCGACAGGAGATGCCGGATGGACCGGATCGATGTGCTGGTGGTGGGCGCGGGCCCCGTCGGGCTCACAGCGGCGGCCGAACTGCGTGGACGCGGTGTCACCTGCCGTCTCATCGACCGGCTGCCGGCCCGGCTGCCCTACGCGAAGGCCGTCGGCATCCAGCCCAGGACACTGGAGATCTGGGACCGGATGGGGATCGCGCGCGACGCCCTGGCCGCCGCCGCGCCCATGCGCGGCCAGCTGACGTACGTGAACGGCGTGGAACGCGTGCGGATCGAGCTCAAGCTGCCGCCGGACGTCCCCTACGGCTTCGCCGCCCTGCCGCAGTACGAGACCGAGCGGATCATCGAGGACCACCTCGCGCGCCGGGGCACCCGGATCGAACGGGGAACGGAGCTGGTGTCGTTCGCCCAGGACGAGGACGGGGTGTGGAGCACGGTCACCACACCGTCCGGACGCACGGAGGAGATCAGGTCCCGCTACCTCGTGGGCTGCGACGGCGCACACAGCGCCGTCCGCAAGTCGCTGGGCCTCGCCTTCGAGGGAGCCGCCTTCGCCGAGGAGTACATGCTCGCGGACGTCGAGGTCGGCTGGGGTCTGCCGCCCGGCTACAGCGTGCGGGCCACGCATGTCGGCGACGGCGCCGCCGACGACCTGCTGGTGTGCATCCCGCTGCCCGGACACCGCCGTTACCGGATGTCGATGCTGGTGCCGCCGGAGCTGTCCGTCCGCCGGCCGGACGCGGACAGCGTGGCGCACGGCCTGGAGGGCGGCCGCGCGCCGGGGCTGGAGCATGTCCAGGCCGTCCTCGACCGGCTGGCTCCGGAGCCCACCACGGCGTCGGCGCTGCGCTGGTCGTCGGTGTTCCGCATCAGCCACCGGCTGGTGGACCGTTACTCCCGCGGCAGGGTCTTCGTCGCGGGCGACGCCGCGCACATCCATCCGCCCACCGGCGCCCAGGGCATGAACACCGGCATCCAGGACGCGTACAACCTGGCGTGGAAGCTGGCGCTCGCGGTGACCGGGACCGCCCGTCCCGGCCTGCTCGACAGCTACGACGCCGAGCGGCGCCCGGTGGGCGAGGAGGTGGTGGGACGCACCGTGCGGCACGCGACCGCGGGCGGCGTGCAGACGGACCCCGAGGAGCCGCAGACGCTGATGCTGCGCGAGGCCCAACTGCTCGTCGGATATCCGGACAGCCCGGTCGTCGCCTCCCGCGGCAGCGGCCACGCCGGTCCCGACGCGGGCGACCGCGCACCCGACTGCGGCGGTCTCGTGGGGCCGATCGCCACGTTCCCGGTGCGACTTTTCGACCTGCTGCGCGGCCGCGACACGCACACGCTGCTGCTGTACGCGGACGACGAACGCGACTGGGAGGCGTGTGTGGAGCTGGCGGACGAGGCCGCCCGCCTGACCCACGGACAGGTGGACTCCGCTCTCGTCCTCCACCCCGACGTCGCGGCCCCCGTCGGTGCGGACGGCACGTTTCCCCAGGGGTGGCGGGACAGTCGTGGGGAGTTCGGGCGCGTCTACGACGTTCGAGGCCCGACCGCCCTGTTGCTCCGCCCGGACGGCTACGTGTCGCTGCGGCGGACGCCGCCGTCCGCTTCCGAGCTGTCCGCGCACCTCGCGACGGTCCTGCGGATCTGACCCCGGACGGCGGTCCGCGACCTCACCCGTGCGGCCGGCGGCGGGCCCGGTCCGCGACCTCACCCGTGCAACCGGCCGCGGGCCGGGCACGTGCGCGCGTGCCCGGCCCGAGGACGACGGGGTGGCGCGGACCACCCGCCGTGGTGGCCCGCGCCGCCCCGGGACCGTTCCCGGGTGTGCGGCTGCGTCAGGCGGTGTGCAGGCGCAGCCCGCAGCTGCGTCAGGCGGTGTGCAGACGCAGCCCGTAGCGGCCGAGGATCTCGTTGACCGGCTGGTGCCAGGTCTGGCCCCCGCCGGAGCAGTTGCCCCAGCCGCCGGACGTGACGCCCTGCGCCTGGTCACCGCTGATGAACGAGCCGCCGGAGTCGCCCGGTTCCGCGCAGACGCTGGTCTTGGTCATCTGATGGACGGCGCCCTGGCTGTAGTTGACCGTCTCGTTCTTGGCGAGGACGTTGCCGCAGTGCCAGCGCGTCGTGGAGCCGGAGCGGCAGACGGAAGCGCCGATCGGGGCCTCCGCGGAGCCCCGGACCAGTTGGTCGGGCACGGTTCCCCAGCCGAGGACCACGGGAACGGTCCACCAGCCGCTGCCGACGCTGACCCAGGCGTAGTCGTCACCGGGGAACGAGGAGCCCTGGAAGGTGCCGATGTGCGTGCCGTCCCAGCCGCGTACGGCCGCGCCGGCCCTTCCGCAGTGGCCCGCCGTGACGAAGCCGCCGTGCACGGAGAAACCGATGGAGCAGCGCACGTTGCCCGTGTAGTACGGGTCGCCGCCGACGGTCCCGGCGGCGAACGGCACCGGGGCCTGCGCGGTCTCCCGGACCGTGATCGGGCCGGCGTCCCTCGCGCGGTCCAGGAAGGACCGGACATCGTTGTCATCCCGCTCGGCGGCGACGACGTTCACCACGACCCGGTTGGCTTTCGGGTCGACGTGCCAACTGGCCACGCCCGCGGGCGCCTTCAGGGCGTCGATCTCGCGCTTGACCGAGTCGAGCTGCCGGACGCTGTGGCGGACGAGTGCCGTGTCGGCGCCGGTCGCCCGTACGGCGCGGGCCTTGCCCGCGTCGGTGAGGGCCACCGTGAGCCTGCCGGTGTCCGCGTCGAACCAGGAGCCGCCGAAGGCCGCTCCGGCGGCGCGGCGGGCCTTTCCTTCGACGGCGGTGGCGGTCTTCTCCGCGGCGAGGCGTACCGTCGCCTCGTCCGCGTCGAGTCCCAGGTCGCGCTGCATGGCCGTGAGCAGGCCGGTGGAGAGCTTGGGCTCGGCGGCGGGGACGGAGGCGGCCGCTGGGCCGGCGCCGACCGCGGCCCATGAGCCGAGGAGGAGGAGTGCGGACAGGCCCGTACGTATGGCTGTCATGCGTCTCAAGGCGTTGACCTTTCGTTGTTCCAGCATCGTGGGGGATGGAACAGGCCGTGCTGGGGCGCGTGTCGAGAGCTGCTGAGAGCGCTCTCATTGCGCTCGGCCGGAGCGTAGCCGAACTCCAGGGGCAGGTCCATGCCAAGTGCACGCCGGAGCTTCGGGGTCCTCGCACGCCCGGGCCTCCCGGCGGGAACCGGAGGTGAAAGAAATGTGTCTGTGGTGGGGACAGCGCGTGGGCAGGGGGAACGTGATGAACACCTGGTCGGTGCCCGGGTACACCGAGTCCCGTGAGCTCGGTGCGGGCGGCTGCGGGCGTGTCGTACTCGCCGTCCATGACGCCACCGGCGTGCCGGTGGCGGTGAAGTACCTCAGCGAGAGGCTGCGTGCGGAGTCGGGCTTCGTACGCGAGTTCCGCGCGGAGGCGCAGTTGCTGGGCGGGCTCGACACCCCGTACGTGGTGCGGCTCTACGAGTACGTCGAGGCGCCGCAGGGCGCCGCGATCGTGATGGAGCTGGTCGACGGCATCGCACTGCGCACTCTGCTGCTCCGGGAGGGCGCGACCGGTCCGGAGGCGGCGCTGGCGGTGCTGAAGGGCTCGCTGCTGGGTCTCGCCGCGGCGCACGGCGCGGGTGTCGTGCACCGCGACTACAAACCGGAGAACGTGCTCGTCGCGGCGGACGGCTCCTCCAAGCTGGTCGACTTCGGCATCGCCGCGCACCGCGGGAGCACACCGGGGGTGGCCGGCACCCCGGCGTACATGGCGCCGGAGCAGTGGAACGGCGAACCGGCCTCCCCCGCCGCCGACGTGTACGCCGCGACCGCGACGTTCTACGAGTGCCTGACGGGCCACAAACCCTTCCGCGGCGAGAACTTCGCCGAGCTGGCGCTCCAGCACATCGGCGCGCCGGTCCCCGAGCACGACACGCCCGAGCCGGTACGTCCCCTCATCCGGCGGGGGCTCGCCAAGTCACCGGCGGAACGGCCCGCGAACGCGGCGGCGTTCGTGGCCGAGCTCGAGGCGATCGCCCGGGCGGCGTACGGGCCCGACTGGGAGGAGCGGGGCCAGCGCAAGCTGGCGGCGCTCGCCGCGCTGCTGCCTCTGCTGTTCCCCTCGGCCGGCGGACCCGCGGGGACGACCGACCACGCCACCACGTCGATCGGCGCCGGCCCCGGCACGGGTACGGGCGTCGGCTCGGGCATCGGCGCCGGCGGGTACGTGCCGCCGGCGCTCCGCAAAGCGCTCGCCGGCGTCGCCGCGCTGGCCGTGGTCGCGGTGGTGGCCGTCGCGGCACGGGCCGGTGAGGACGCCTCCCCGAGGACGACCGCGCAGGCCGTCGCGACGACCAGCGCGATGCCCGGCGGCTCGGCCTCACCGGTGGCTGACGGCGACGGCGACATCGGGCCGTCACCGTCGGACGGCGGCTCGCTCTCCCCGTCGGCGAGCACGACGAGTGGGCCGGCCGACCCGTCGCCCGCGACGTCGTCGACGCCGCCGGCCCCGCCGACGACGTCCGCGCCGGCCACGTCACCCACCCCGACCACCTCCGCCGAGCCGTCCACGGAGCCGACGACCAGCGCCCCGCCGACCGTCGCTCCGGTGCAAGTGAAGTCGGTCTCCGTGACGGGCTTCCGGCAGACCGGCACGGCGACGGCCGCCGCGACCGTCGATGTCGTCACGTCCGGCGCCGGCCCCGTGAAGGTCGTCGTCTCGTGGTTCACGAGCAACGAGAAGGGCGTCCTGGGCGCCGTCGAGAGCACCCAGTCCTTCGAACGGAGCGGTGCGACGCAGTACACCCTCGCTCTGGACCACACGTTCCAGGGCACGGGCTGCTACTGGGCCGTACAGGCCGGCACCGATCCGGCGGCTGCGAGCGGCAGTTCCACGCAGCAGCTTCTGACCAGAAGGGGGTGCCCGGTCCTGTGAGTGACCCACGCACGCCCGCGGGTGACGCGGACGAGTACAGCGCGACCGCGCTGGGCAGCCACTGGTTCGAACGTCCCGACCCCGGGCCGGTCCCCGACCGCGTCGAGGGCGACGTCCTGCGCTTCGGCCCGGGAGTGACCGCGTTCGTGCGGCAGCACGGAAGCGGAGCCACGGCCGCCGGGGTGTGGCACGGGACGCTCGCCGGACAGCCCGACGACGACCGCCGGGCGCGCGGACGCCGGCGCGGCCTGCGCCGGTACGCCCTTGCCGCCGCCGTCCTCCTGGCCGTGCTCGGATTCCTCGCCTGGCAGCGGTACGGGCCGGGCGTGAGTGTGCGGGACGTGGTGGTCCGGACCTCGCCGGACGGGCCCGGCTGCGGCGGGACCGCCGACGTCGTCGGCGTGGTGCGGACCGACGGCCGGCCCGGCACGCTGACCTACCGCTGGGTCCGCAGCGACGGCACCGACTCGGGGGTGCTGCGCGAGCGGGTGGTGCGCGGCCAGAAGCAGGCCCGGTTGCACCTGCTGTGGACGTTCGAGGGACGGGGCGAGTACCGCGCGAGTGCGGAGCTGTGGATCCTCTCACCGTCACGGCACTCCGCGGACGCGCGGTTCACCTACCGCTGCCCGTAGGGAATTTCGCACCCGACCGGTCGAGGGCGTACCCGCCGGACGGGCCCGATCGCGCCCGTCCCGGTGGATACGCCCTCCCTCCCGTGCGGCCGCGGGCCGTCGGCGCCGGCCCGCCTACCGCCGCGTCAGGGGAAGTTGACGACGGTCGAAGGCACCGTCGAGGTCCCTGACGTGGGAGAGCCCGTGTCGTTGATGACATGCTCGTAATGGCCGTGGCCGCTGAGCGAGACCACCAGCAGGCTGTGGAACTTCACCCCGGGTTTGACCGGGGCCTTGAAGCCGTGGTCCTGCCGGATCGTCGGGTCCACGTTGTAGTAGCAGTAGCTGCCCATCCCCCATCCCTCGTGGGTGTTCACGGAGTCGTCGACACGGTAGGCCGCATAGCCCTTGGTGGCGCCGTTCTGGATGGCGGCCTGGTCGGGCGCGTCGTAGGCCTTCTCGTTCTGGAAGAAGATGGTCCGGCCTCGCTCGCCGTACCACTCGACGTCGTACTTGTTGAAGTGCTCGACGAACAGGCCGGTGGCCAGCACGTCGTCGCCGTGGACGCGGACGCCGTAGTCGGCCCGGTTGGTCTCCCAGCCGACGCCGTCGCCGTGGTCGGCGCGCCAGACCCAGGTGTGGTCGATGATCGTGTCGTCGCTGTTGACGACCATGCTGGTGGTGGCCTTGCCGGGGCCCGCTCCGCCGATGCGGATGAAGACGTCCTGCACGGTGGTGGGGTTGGCCGCGTGGTCGGCGGACGCGCCCTGGGGGCCGACTTCCAGCAGGGTGGGCGAGTTGACCGGCCCCGCGTCGATGAGGAAGCCCGCGAGCCGCACGCCGTCCACGTCGGCGACCTTCATGGCCGTGACGCCGTTGTCGGGGATGATCGTGGCGAGGCCGAGGCCGAGCACGATGGTGTTCGCGCGGTTGACGTTGATCGTCCGGTCGACGTGGTAGACGCCGGGCGTGAACAGCAGGTGGAGGCCTTGCTCGAGCGCGGCGTTGATGGTCGCGGCGGTCGCGCCGGGCTTGACGACGTAGAACCGCTCGAGCGGGATCGACTCGCCCTGCGGTGCGCCGTTCCCCCACGAAGTGCCGCGCGCGTTCACCCGCTTGGCCGGGGCGAACACCTTGTACTGGCCGCCGTCCATGTAGAGGAAGGGCTTCTCACGGGAGACGGGTGTGGTGTCCAGCGTGGTGTACGGCGGGTCGGGGAAGCCGGTGGCGGGTGCGCCCTGGACGCCGGAGAACGTCATGTTCCACACGCCGTTGGTCCAGCCGCCGACGGAGCTGTCGCGGGTGTACCACTGCTGCTGGGAGTACGGCCCGACCGTGCCGTCGATCTTGCTGTCGGCGATGTAGCCGCCGCTGGCCCATCCGTAGCCGCTGGGGGCCAGGTTGAGGCCGCCCTTGACGTGCATCCGGCGGAAGGGGGCGGCCTGGGAGACGGCCCAGCGGTTGGTGCCGTTGACCGGGTTGAGGGCGAGGTTCTCCGCGGAGCGCCAGAAGTTCTGCGTCGCGTTGCCGTCGAACCAGCCGGCGTCGACCGTCACATCACCGTTGAACGTGGTGTCGTCCGGGTCGATCCCGAGACCGGAGATGGAGGTGTAGAAGCCGATCTGCGCGTTGATGTTGTTGTACGTACCCGGCTTGAACAGCAGTTGGTAGCGGTCGGTGCCGAACTGCGCCGATTCCTGGCGACGGAAGATCTCGTCGAGCTTGCCCTGGATGTCGGGCGTGGAGGGGTCGAAGACGAGGACGTTGGGGCCGAGGTCTCCGCCGCCGGGGATCTCGGGGCCGCCTCCGCCGTTCATGGTGCCGTAGATCTTGAACTCCCAGAGCGAGTAGCCGTACTGGGTGGCCCGGGCGGTCCCGTACATGCGCACGTAGCGCGCGGTGCCGGAGACGTTCAGGGTCTCCGTGCCTCCGGGACCGGTGGTGGTGGAGTGGGCGGTGGTCCAGTCGGTGCCGTTGCCGGACAGCTCGATGCGGTAGCCCTTGGCGTAGGCCGCCTCCCAGGCGAGCACGACCTGGGTGACGGTGGCACTCGCGCCCAGGTCGACCTGGATCCACTGCGGGTCCGAGAAGGCGCTGGACCAGCGGGTGCCGGCGTTGCCGTCGACGGCGTTGGCAGCGACCGTGCCGCCGTTCTCCTGGCTGGAGGCGGTCACCGTCCTGCCCTGGGACAGCAGGACGGGCGCGGCCTGCGCGGGCGCGGCGGGCAGCAGACCGAGCAGGGCGGCGACCATGGCGGTGACGATCAGCGCGACGGTGCCGCGCCGCTGGTGGTGCGCGAGGCTCGGTGGTGGTCCGAGCTGTCTTGTGGGGGCAGCGGGCATGGCTGTCTCTCCTGGGGATTCAGGGACGGGTGCGGTTGCTGATGCTGTGTACGACGGCCGGCTCAGCCTGCCGAGAGAGCGCTCTCTCGGGTACACGGATGATTCTCCCGGTGTCACGCCGCCGTCAAGACGTGTGCAACAACTCGCCGAAGCAGGCGGCACTTTGTGGCCGCAGGCTTCAAGTCCCGAACGTTTTCAAGCCGTTTGGGGTCACGACAGGGGCGACAGGGACTGTCGGACTTCCGTTCCTTCATCCAATGGACCGCACGTAGGCGATGGTTCACGCACGAGGAGAGCGCTCCCTGCGATGGAGCGCTCTCCGGCGTCCGAACCGCTCCGGCCCCCGGTTCGGCGCTTGCTCAGGCCGAGTCCCGGATCACCAGCGACGGGTGGAAGACCACCGAGGGAAGAGGGTCGCCCGGTTCACGGATCTGCCGCAGCAGCAGCCTCGCCATCTCCGACGACATCTCCTCGACCGGCTGCCGCACCGTCGTCAGCGGCGGGTCGCACGCCTGTGCGGCGTTGCTGTCGTCGAAGCCGACCACGGCGACGTCCTCGGGCACGCGCCGGCCCTCGCGGGACAGCACCGGCAGCGCGCCCATGGCCATCAGGTCCGAGGCGACGAACACACCGTCGAGGTCGGGCCGCCGCGCCAGCAGCCGCTTCATGGCGGCAGCGCCGCCCACATGCGTGAAGTCGCCCTCCACCCACGCCAGATCGTCGATCCCGTGCCGGGCGAGCGCGGTGCGGAACGCCGCCAGGCGCTCCTGTCCCGCGGGCATGTCCTGCGGTCCGGTCACCGTGCCGATCCGGCGGCGGCCCAGCGACACCAGATGTTCCGCGGCCAGTTCGGCGCCGGCCCGCTGGTCCACCTCGACGTAGGTGAGCCGGCCGCTGCGGCTGCTGCGTCCCGAGAGCACGGCCGGCAGTCCGGTGCCGGTGATCAACTGCGGCAGCGGGTCGGATCCGTGCGAGGAGACCAGCACGACGCCGTCCACATGGCCCTGGCGCAGGTACGACAGCAGTTGCTCGCGGGACGTCTCGTCGTCGACCAGCATCAGCATCATCTGGACGCCCGCCGGCCGCAGCACCTCCAGCAGTCCGCTCACCACGCGCCCGAAGTACGGGTCGGTGAACATCCGTCCCACGAACGGCGTCGCACCGGACCGCTGCTCCTGCTCCGAGACGACGAGCGCGATCGAGTCGGTCCGGCGGGTCACCAGGGACCGCGCGGCGCGGTTGGGGACGTACCGGGTCGCCGCTATCGCCTCCTCGACGATCCCGCGCAGCCCGGGGTCCACGGTCGGCGCCCCGTTGATCACCCGGGAGACGGTGGCCCGGGAGACCCCCGCCACCCTGGCCACGTCCTCGAGCGTCGCGGGGCGGGTGGGGACGGGGGCATCGGCAGTCATGGCTTCTTTATACCGGGGCCGGTGGGCTCACCCGGACGAACCTGCCTGCTCAACGGGTCCGCTCGCAGGGACGGGGCAGTGGGGCCGGCGCGCCGGCGGCTGCGCCGGGCCGACGGCACGCGCGCGGAGCGGGGTCCAGCGCGCGGGGCGGCCCAGGGCGCGGGGCTGTCCACACGGTCCCGCGCGTCACCTCGTGCGCCGGGCCCGCCGTGTCGCGGGCCTGCCAAGTCACCCGGCCGCCGTGCCCCGTCAGCGCGCTGACCAGCGGATACGTCGGGAGCCGGCCGCGTGCCCGAGCGGCGTGCGGCAGACTGGGGCCATGGGCAACCTCGATCCGCCGGGGGCACCGTCCCGGCGGTTTCCTCAGAAGCCGGAGAGCGTGGCGTCCGCCCGGCGGTTCGTGCGGGACGTGCTGGACGGCATCGCCTCGGATGTCGTGGACACCGCTGAGCTGCTGGTCAGCGAGCTGGTGACCAACGCGGTGGTGCACGCGCGCACCGAGGTGGAGGTCTCTGCCCGGGCCCTCAACGGCAGGGTTTGCGTCCGGGTCAGCGATCACCGGCCGAGCCGCGGACTGGTCCCGCACGAATGCCCTCCCTACGCCGGAACGGGACAGGGGCTGGCCCTGGTCGAACAGCTGGCGTCCCGCTACGGGTCCGACACCGACGAGAAGTACAAAGCGGTCTGGTTCGAGCTGTGGCCGGACGGCCCGCCACCCCCGCCGCCGTCCGGATGGGAGGCCGCTGTGCCGCCCTCCTCCGGCGAGACGGTGACGCTGGTCGACGTGCCGGACGTGCTCTGCTCGGCGTCCCAGCAGCACCGGCACGCGCTGCTGCGGGAGCTGGCGCTCGCCGCGTCCGCAGGAGACCGGCTCGGCGTGCGGCCGGAGGAACTCGTCGCCGCACATGACATGAACAACGTGATCAGCGCCTGTGTGTCGGCCGCGATGAAGAAGCAGCCTCCCGACGCGGACATCCGCTCGCTGCCCCTGTCGATTCCGGCGGACGCCACGCCGGCGGTGGTCACCCTGCGCCGGGTGCTCGACGTGGCCGAAGAGGCCGCACGGGACGAGCGCCTGCTCACCCTGCCCGCTCTGCCGCGTGCTCGCGTCTTCCACGACTGGCTGTTCGACCAGATCATCGACCAGCTCGCCGACGAACGCCCCACGGCGTGGACGGTCGTGCCCCGCGAGCCGGGCGCCGGCTCCTCGGAACTGGTGCCGTGGGACGCCCGTCACGTACAGGCCAGCAGGGTGCCGACCATCGCCGCCGACGAGGGCAACCGGATCATCGCGGCGAACGGACCGGCGGCGGACCTGCTCGGCTGGCATCCGGACGATCTGGTCGGGCGCAAGCTCACCACCCTCATCCCCGAGCACCTGCGGAATCGCCACCTGTCGGCATTCAGCTCCCTGCTGCTCACCGGCCAGACACGCATCGTGGGGCGCTCCGTACCGCTCCCCGCGATGCACCGCGACGGCCATCTGGTCCCCGTCCGGCTGCACATCCAGACCCAGGAGACCGCCGACGGCCGCACCGTGTTCATCGGCCAGCTGACCCCCAGGGCGCAGGCCTCCGTCCACCCGTCCCGCGGTCAGGGCGGCGGTCGGCGCGAGCCGGAGCAGGAGCCCGTCCGGCTGCCGCGGACCGCTCCGGAGCGCGGCATGAGCACGAGCGGCGCCAAGACGAGCCTGTCCGCGCTGGAGCGGCTCTCCCTGCTGGCCGACACCGGCGTCGCCCTGAGCAACACCCTGGATCTGGACGAGGGTCTGCACCGGGCGGCCCGGATCCTGACGCAACGCCTCGCCGGCTGGTGCGTGGTGGACCTGTTCACCGAACACGCCCAGGTGGAGCGGGTCTGCGTGGTCCACCGCGATCCCCAGGCGCTGCACCCCGGTGTTCACGAGGGCAGCCTCCCGCCGGTGACCGAGGCCGCCCGGGGGCCCCTGGCCCGGGCTCTGCGGGGCGCGGGACCGCTGCTTCTGACAGGCCCACTGCCGTCCGCCCGGGAAGAGAGTCCGCTGGACGCCCACTACTTGGAGCTGTTCGCGCAACTCGGCGCGAACAGCGCCGTCGTGGCCCCGCTACGGGCCCGCAGAGAAGTCTTCGGGGCCCTGACCCTGGCCCGGGTCGGCGGGCAGCCGCCGTTCACCGAAGCGGATCTGGCGCTGGTCGACGACCTGGTCCGCGGACTCGCCCTGGGGGTCGACAACGCCCGCCTGTACCAGGAGACCAGGAGCATCGCCGAACGCCTCCAGCGCTCGTTGCTGCCCGTACTGCCGGACATCGCACACCTTCAGCTGGCCGCCCGTTACGCCGCGTCCTCCACCACCGCGCAGGTCGGCGGCGACTGGTACGACAGCTTCGTCGTCCCCAACGGGGACACCGCACTGGTCATCGGTGACGTCAGCGGGCACAACCTCGACGCCGCCATCGCCATGAGCCAGTTGCGCAGCATGCTGCGCGGCATCGCCATCGACCGCCAAGAGCCCCCGGAAACGGTCCTGCGCCGCCTGGACATGGCGAACCACAGCCTGTACCGGGAGGCCACCGCGACCTGCGTCTACGGCCTCGTCAAGGGCCCCGCGGCCGGTCCCTGGGAGCTGACCTTCTCCTCGGCAGGGCACCTGCCCCCGCTGCTGACCACCGCGGACGGCGACACCCGCTACCTCGAGGAAGGTGCCGGCCTGCTGCTCGGCATGGATCCCGACATGCCACGAGCCAGGGCGAGGCACACGCTCCCGGCCCACTCGACCGTGCTCCTCTACACCGACGGTCTGATCGAACGCCGCGGCGAGTCCCTCGACCGCGCCATGGTCCGGCTCCGCCAGCACACCGCCGCGCTGGCACATGAACCCCTCGACGTGTTCTGCGACGAACTCCTCATCGGGCTGGGCGCCGACAGCGCCGACGACATCGCCGTCCTCGCCGCGCGTCCTGTGCCCCCGTCCTGAACGACGGTTCCTGACCGGGCGGTCGGACAGGCAGGCAGGACGAGCGGGCGCGCCGGGTCCATCGCCGCCGCACGACGGAGCCGGCTCCTCCGGTCGGCCTCCTCCGCGCGTCACCCGTGTCACGGCCGGCTGCCGCTGGATGCTGCTGATGGAACGGTGCACCGGGAATTCGCCTCTTCGGTGCCGGATCAGTGGTTCGCGGAAAGGCAGTGGTGATATGACCGTCGGCGCATCGGGCGTCACCGTCGCGAGTGCAGTGGACGACGGCGGGCCGGCGGGGGCGGTGGGGCGACCGGAGGGGCGGCGCGGCGGCCCGGCGGCGTGGGCAAGGCCCTGGCCGTTCGTCCTCGCGGGTATGCCGCTCGGGCTGTTGGCGGTCGCGGCGTGGTTCGGACGTCATGTGCGGCCGAGCGCCGACGAGTGGTGCTTCCTGCCGGTGGTACGGGACGAGGGCATCTCCGGACTGCTCGGCAAGTTCTGGTTCACCGACAACGGGCGGCTGGGCAACGGCCTGCTCGTCGGGCTGTACGCCGAGTTCCCGGTCGCGGGTCACCAGTGGTTCGGCTTCGTCAGCGGGCTCGTCATGCTGGTGCTGCTGTGGGCCCTGGTCGTGCAGGTGCTGCGCAGGGCCGGGCAGGAGGTGCCACGCGGTGTGCCGCTGTTCGTGGCGGCCATGGTCTGCGCCGTCTTCCTGTTCGCCACGCCCAACACGTACAAGACGTTCTACTGGCCCGCCGCGTCGGTGTCGCACACGGTGGCCCCGGTGCTCGCGTGCGCCGCCGTGTTGCTGCCGCTGCTGTGCTCACGCGGCCGCGCGGGCCGGATCACCGCGGTGGTGTCGGCCGCGCTCGCCGGGGTGTTCCTGGGGACGCTCTCCGAAGAGGCGTCGGTCGTCGCGCTGGTGGTGCTCGCGGGCGTGGTGCTCTTCGCGCACCGGATTCTCGCGGCGCCGGTGCGCCGCGTCGCCCGTCTCTGGTCACTGGCCGGCGCGGCCGGTGTCGTGGTCGGGACCCTGCTGCTGTTCTTCTCCCCCGGTTCCCGCAACCGCCGCGAGCGCTACGGCGCCGAGAGCGCGTCGATGCTGTCCCCCGACTCTCTGCTGGGCTCGCTGCGCGGCTACGCGGAGATCCTCGGCACGGTGTTCGGCACCTGGCAGTACCTGGGTGCGGTGGGCGCCGGAGTGCTGCTGGGCCTGGTGGCGCGCGACCGGCCCGGCCGGGCCCCGGTGCTGCCGCGGAAGCCGCTGCTTCTGGGGCTCGGCACGGCGGCGTTCCTGGTCGCCGGCCTGCTGTGCACCGTCATCACCTATCCGGTCTTCGGGGAGCGGGTGGTGACCACCGAGCGGACCTGGAACGACTATCTGCTCCTCCTCGTGGGGCTCCTCGTCGTGGCCGGGGCCTTCCTGGGGCGCGCGCTGCGGCCCTCCGTACGCGGCCGCCGGTCGGCGGGAACCGTCGCTGCCGCGGCCGCCGTGTGCGCGGCCACGGTGCTGAGCCTCATGGGCCCCTTGGCCGATCTGGGCCGCGACATGCAGGTGCGGGCGGAGCGCTGGGACCACCAGGACCGCTACCTGCGCGAGGGAGCGGCCCGGGGGGCGAAGGAACTCCCGTACACGCCCACGCCGGTGGCCAGGATGCTGGAGCCGTTCGGTCAGCAGGGGCGCAAGGTGTGGCCCGCGCAGTGCGTCGCCGACTACTACCGGCTGGACAAGGTCACTTACTCAGAGCGGCTTCCCTGACCGGCACCCCGGGCTGCGCGGCGCCGGTCTCCTCGGTCTCCCGGACCACGTAGTGGGGCCGGCGCTTGGTCTCGTGGTAGATGCGGCCCACGTACTCGCCGATGATGCCGAGGGTGGCGAGCTGGATCCCGCCGAGACCCACTATGGCGGCGATCAGGGTCGCGTAGCCGGGGGTGTCGACGCCGTCCAGGACGACATTGAGGATGATCCACACCGTGTAGGCGAGCGCGGACAGGAAGAGCCACAGCCCGGTGTGGATCGCCAGGCGAAGCGGGCGCGTGTTGAAGGACAGCAGCCCGTCGATGCCGTAGTTGAGCAGCCGCCGGCCGCCCCACTTGGAGCTTCCGGCGGCCCGCCGCACATTGGTGTAGCCGAAGCTGACGGTGTCGAAGCCGATCCAGGAGAAGAGTCCCTTGGAGAAGCGGTTGGACTCGGGCATGTTCAGCACGGCCTCGACGGCCCTGCGGGACAGCAGCCGGAAGTCCCCCGCGCCGTCGAGGACTTCGACGTCCATGAAGCGGCGGACGAGCCGGTAGTAGCCCTGGCTGAGGACCGTCCGCAGCGTGCCTTCGCCGGTGCGGTCGCGGCGGGCGACGACCTGGTCGTAGCCGTGGCGGTGCAGTTCCAGCATGCGGGGCAGCAGGTGGGGAGGGTGCTGGAGATCGGCGTCCATGAGGACGACGGCGTCCCCGCGGGACATGCGCAGCCCGGCGAGCATCGCGGACTCCTTGCCGAAGTTGCGGCTGAAGGAGGTGTAGCGGACGCGTGGGTCCGTTGCGGCGAGCTGCTTGAGGCGCGCTCTGGTCCCGTCGCCGCTGCCGTCGTCGACGTAGCAGATCTCGAATTCCGTGCCGGTCGGCTCGAGTGCCGCGACGAGTTCCTGATGGAACAGGTCGATCACGTCGTCCTCGTTGAAGCACGGCACGACGACCGAAGTATGGACCGTTGTCATGTCACTCCATGCAGCTGTGGTGCGGTCGGGCTGCGCTTCCCGGTGGGCCCGTTGCATGGAGGGAAGAGGGCCGGCGGGCCGCGGAGGTTGCTCCCATGATGGCTCCCATGCCGTTCGTCACCCGGAATTGGGCTGTCGGAGGGCGTGCCTCGGCCGGACAACCGGTCCGGCGGGTGCTCGGTGACGGACAGTCAGAGGCGGTTCCGGCGCCGCAGGACCACCGATCCGCAGACGGAGACCAGGGCGAGAACGGCGGCCACCGCGCCGAACAGGACCATGGGACGGTCGCCGGAGGCGCTGCCCGCGGGCGCCGGGGCGGCCTGGCCGGAGGACGGTGCCGTGGCCGGGGCGCCTGCCGGCGGTTCACCGGGCGCCGGTCCGCCGGGCGCCTGGGACGGGGTGGGTTCGGCGGGCCGTCCGGGCGTCACCGGGGCGGAGGTCCGGCCGGCCGGGTCGTAGGGCTGTTGCGCGGGCGGTGTTCCGGGCCGCGTGGCGCCCTGCCCGTCGTCGCCCGGTGTGAGGACCACGTCCGAGCACGAGTAGTACGTGTCAGGGGTGCCCGTGTTCCGCCATACCGTGTAGAGCACATGCCGGCCCGTGAGGTGAGCGGGCAGACGTCCGCTGATCCGGTACGCGCCGTCCGTGAGCGCGGGATCGGTCTCCGTCGCGAACGGGCGGGTGTCGAGATCGGCCCACCGCAGCGGTGCGGACGGATCGTACCCCTGCCGGGTCAGGTACAGCTCGAAGGTTCCCTCGTGCGGGATGCTGGAGCGGTAGGTGAGGGTGAACGTGCCACCGGCCTCCAGCGGCGTGGCGGGCCAGTCCGTCCGGGCGGTGTCCAGGCCGCGGTAGGCGTCCAGGCCCGCGCTGCACAACTGTCCGTCGGGTACGGCCTCCTGGTCCCTGCCCTCGACGCCGGGCAGCCGCAGGTCGTCCCACGCGCCGATCGCCGCTCCCCCGTTCGCGGCGACGGCGGCACGGCACGCGCCCGAGGCGCGCTGCGCTCCGTCGAGTCCGCAGACGGCGGCTCTGCTGACCGGGTCGGTCGGCGTCCCGTGGGCCAGGGCGGGGCCGCCGGCGGCCAGCAACAGCGGTACGGCGCCGGTCAGTGCGGCGACGGCAACAGGGGTACGGCGACGTCCGGTCATCGGCTGCTGACCTCCTCGGGCTCGACGGCTGCCGTGGAGTACGGGCGGGGCGGCACGGGCGTTCACCGTGGGGCGAGCGTGCGGGCGGTTACGGGGCCGGGCGGGCGGCCGACGGCGAGGGCGGTCGTCGTGGGCGGGCGGCCGGTTGTCGTGGGTGTGCGGCCGGCCGAGCCGTCACCGGGGCGGGCCGCCCGGCAGGCAGGCGGCGCGGTCACATGAGGAGCGCCCGGCAGCCGTCCGGCAGGGAGGTCACAGGGTGATCGTGGCGGCGATCGGCAGGTGGTCGCTGCCGGTGGCGGGCAGTGAACGGACGCGGGCCACCGCCGCCGCCCGCGCCAGGATCTGGTCGATCCTGGCGACGGGGAAGGACGCCGGCCAGCTGAACGCGAAGCCCGGTCCCGCCACCCCCACATGCGCGAGCACCGGGTCGAGACCGCGATCGTCGACCGTGCCGTTGAGGTCGCCCAGCAGGATCACCCGGGCCTCCTTCTCCACGGCGAGCGCCGCGCCCAGCAGCCGGGCGCTCTCGTCGCGCCACGCCGAGCTGAAGCCGTGCCGCGGTCCCAGACGCACCGAGGGGAGATGGGCGACGTGGACGGCGACGGGGCCCTGCGGGGTCACGGCCGTGGCGCGCAGGGCGCGGTTCCAGCCCGGTCCGAAACCGCGCGGCTTGATGTCCACCGGCCGCACGTCCTCCAGAGGATGTGCCGACCACAGGCCCACGGTCCCCACGACCGCGTGGTACGGCAGGTGCCGTGCCAGCTCCTTCTCGTAGGCGGGCAGTGCGGCGGGGGTCACCTCCTCGAGGGCGACGAGGTCCGGGCGTACGCGCAGGAGGGCCCGTGCCGTGCCCGCCGGGTCGGTGTTCACGTCGCTGACGTTGTGCTGCACCGCCACGAGGCCGGACTGTTCCCCCGACGCGGGCGGCAGCAGGGGCGCGAAGAGGAACGACCACGCGGCGACGGGCAGCAGCAGGGCCACGAGCGCGGTGACGGACCGGCGCAGCAGCGCCGCGACAAGCAGCAGGGGAACGGCGAGACCCAGCCACGGCAGAAACGTCTCAAGAAGGCTGCCGATCCTGCCGACGGTGTTGGGCACGGCGGAATGGAAGGCGAGCAGGCAGGCGACGAGTACGGCGAGGACCGCGAGGACACGGCCCCGGCGGAAGCGCGAGTGCCGGCGCTGGTCCGTTCCCCAACTGCCCCTGACCGGCAGCCGGATACCGAGCCGCTGTGTGAAGGACCGGAGCCCCGCCGTGCGGTGCTCGTCCGCGTCGCTCATGCCACCGCTCCGTTTCCCCGTCGGACCGACGATCTTGCCAGCTTCCCGCACGGGCGTTGTCAGTGGCCGCCGATAGCGTCCTGACCACCGAGGAAAGAGGGCTGGTATGGAGTTCCGGATGGAGCGCGGAGCACTGACGGACGCGGTGGCGTGGGCGGCGCGTGTGCTGCCGGCGCGGTCCCCCGTGCCCGTGCTGGGCGGGTTGCTGCTCGAGGCGCGCGCCGGCGGTCTGCTGCGTGTCTCGGGGCTGGACCACGAGGCCTCGGCCCGGATCGAGGTCGAGGCGGACGTCGAGCAGCCCGGACAGGTGCTTGTCATGGGCCGCAGGCTGCTGGACATCTGCCGGGTCCTGCCGGGCGGAACGGTGCGGTGCGCCGCCGACGGCGGGCGTTTCGCGCTGAGCAGCGCCGGCGCCCGCTTCGGCATGTCGTTGCTGCCGTACGAGGAGCGTCCGGCCCTGCCCGCGCTGCCCGGATTCTGCGGTGCGGTGGAAGCGGAAGTGTTCGCCGCCGCCGTGGCGCATGTGGCGGTGGCTGCCGGGCGCGACGATTCGCTGCCCGTGCTGACCGGAATCCGTCTGAGCGTGGACGGGGAGACGATGACGCTCGCGGCGACGGACAGATATCGGTACGCGGTGCGCACGCTGGGCTGGAAGCCCTTGTCGCCGCAGGCGTCGGCCGATGTCGTGGTGCCCGCGCGGCGGCTCTTGGACATCGCCCGGTCGCTGGACCGGTCGGGCACGGTCCGTATCGCCCTGGACGGCGGCACGATCGGCTTCGACAACGCGGGGATGCGGCTCACCACCCGGCTTCTCGACGGCCGGCTGCCGCGGCACGACAAGCTCTTCGCCCTGCCGGACGGTGCGGTGGCGCTCACGGCCAGGGTCCCGCTGCTCGAGGCGGTGAAGCGGGTGTCGGTGGTCGCGGAGGGTGACAGCCCGCTGCAGTTGGCGTTCACCGCGGACTCGGTCCGCCTCCACGCCGGCTACGAGGACGATGTCGCCTCCCAGCAACTGCCCGCCGCCCTGGAGGGCGCCCCGGAGATGACGGTGGCGTTCAACCCGTCGTATCTCGTGGACGCCTTGTCGTCGTTCGACACGGACAGCGTGCGGTTCCGCCTGCTGGGGCCGGGTCTGCGGGCTCTGCTCAGCGGCGCGGCGGAGGCCGGCACGCGGCCGTCCGGCGATGCCGGACAGCACTCCCACGAGCATCTGCTGATGTCGGTGAAGTCACTGGCCTGACACCCTGTCACGGCCCCTCAGGGCATGGGTTGATCAAGCATGCGCAAAGAAAACACATGAACGAAGGCGCCGGCTGCCGACGGATCTACGTTCGCCTGGTGAAGCAGACACCGCGAACGAACTCATCCGTCGGCGGAAGCCGTCGTACCCTGCTGCGCGCCGCCGTCGCGGGCGGGGCCCTGGCCTCCGGCGCTCTCGTAGTGGGAGGCACACCGGCATCGGCGTCCCCCGGACCGGCGACCGCCCGCCGCCCCCGGCCGGAGACGCCCGCGCAGGCCTTGCGTGAGCTGGTGGCCGGCAACCGCCGCTGGCGGACCTTCCGGCAGCAGCATCCGCACGAGACGTCGGCCGTGCGGGAGGAGCTGATATCCGGTCAGGAGCCCTTCGCCGTGGTCCTCGGCTGCATCGACTCGCGGGTACCGCCGGAACTGGTCTTCGACCAGGGCCTCGGCGATCTGATGACCGTGCGGTCCGCCGGCGAGGTGCTCGACGAGGCGGTCCTCGGCAGTGTCGCCTACGGGGTCCTGGAGCTGGACATCCCCCTGGTCATGGTGCTCGGTCACCAGTCCTGCGGCGCGGTGACCGCGGCGGTGCACGCGGAGGAGACCGGCGAGGAACTCCCCGCGCACATCCAGTACATCGCCGACCGGATACGGCCGGCCATAGACCACGCCCAGCAGGGCGCGGCACGCGTCGACTCCACGATCACCCGCAACGTCCGGATGGTCACACGCCTCCTCGCCCAGGAGCCCGACCTCGCGGCGAGGATCGCCACTGGAGAGCTCGCGGTCGTCGGCGCCCGCTACGAACTGACCTCGCAGCTGGTGCACACCGTCGCCTGACGTCTCCCCCGGGCCGGACCGGCCGAGCCGTCTCGGCCGACCCCGCGCGATCGGGCGCCCCTCCTGCCGGAGGTGCGGCTCGCCACCGGCCCACCCGCACCACCGACGGGCGGGTGGGCCGGGACGTGGCGGCGTCGGCCGGGGACGGCAATCCCGTGCTGGACCACCTTGTGCGCAGCGCCCGTGCGGCCAAGCGCTGCAAGGCGGCGCAGCGCGGCCGCTCCGGCCGGCTCGTCGTCGCGGAGGACCTGCTTCAGCCTTCCGCGGGCAACGCGCGCTGAGGACGGCGGCCCTACCCGGCCGGCGTCACCCCGCAGGCCCGGCCGTCCAGCCTGAAGACACGTGGGTCGTTCACCTGTCCGCTCGACCTGCCGTTGAAGCCGAACCGGACGGTTCCACCAGGAGCCAGGCTGGAGTTCCAGCTCAGCGACTTGGCCACGACGTCCGGGCCGGTCTGGGAAATCGTGGCGCCCCACGGGTCGGTCACGCGCTGCGTGTCGGAGTACGTCCACGACAGCTGCCAGGGGCTGACCGTCCGGGTCCCGGTGTTCTTCACCACGACCTGTGTGGTGAAGCCGCCGTCCCACCGGGTGGAGGCGTAGGTGACCTCACAGGCCGTCCTGCGGTCGCCGCCGCCGCCGAGGTCGTCCACGTAGGAAGCCACCCAGGCGAGCGGGGCGTTCCAGTTGATGGTGATCTCGTTCGTCGACCACGACTCGATGTGGTCGAGGTAGCACATCGCGGGCGCGCACCCCTTCAGCTTGCTCTGCGCGACCGGGTCCTGGATGGCGTCGTTCGGGCCGCCGGCCAGCGAGCCCGGTGCCGGGTTCGGCAGGGACGGGTCGAGCTGGTTCGCCCAGAAGCGGTGGTGCTGGTTGCGCGAGTCCCGCTCGCCGTATCCGGTGACGTACGACTGGTTGAGCGGGTTGCGGCCCAGCAGGTAGTCGAGCCCGCGCAGCACGGCGTCGCGGTACACGACCTTGCCGGTAAGGTCGTGGGCCGTGCCCAGGACCACCATGTTGTTGGCGACCTGGCTGTTCGAGCCCCACACGTAGTGGCCGTCGGAGGGTGCGTAGGGCAGGCCGTACGCGGCGTCGGCCGAGTCGGCCGCGTACCCGTCGGCCGCCCGCGTCACCATGGACCGCACCGACCGGAGCTGTTCGGCCGTCAGTTTGCTCGGCACGGTCGCCAGGTTCAGCGCGCCCAGGCCCGCCACGGAGCCCCACGAGAGGCCACCGCGCGGGAAGACGAGGTCGGCGTCGCCGTGCAGCGGTGAGCGCAGCACTTCCTGGCGGTAGGTGTCCTGACCGGTGGTGAGGAAGAGCTCCGCCGCGGCCCAGTAGAACTCGTCGCGCACGTCGTCGTCGGGGTACGCGCCGCCGCCCGTGCCGTCGTTCGGGTCGGCCAGGATGTCCGGGTGGGCCTTGGCCGCGTTCCACGCGGTGACGGCCGCCGTACGGCACTTGGCCGCGAAGCCGGCGTCGTACGGCGCGAAGAGACGGGCGCACTGGGCGGCGGTGGCGGCCACGTTGAGGGTCGCCGCGGTGGTCGGCGGGTGCAGCTCACGGGGCTGCGGGTCCTGGTCGGGGCGCAGCGGCAGGCCGGTCCACGCCTTGTCGTGGAGCTTGTGGTGCGCCATGCCGGCCAGCGGCTCGCCCTCCGGCACCATCATCCGCATCAGGAAGTCCATCTGCCAGCGGGCCTCGTCCAGGATGTCGGGCGTGGCGTTGCCGTGCTCCGGCAGCCGCAGCTTGCCGTCGCCGAGGGGGGCGCCGTCGGCGTGCTCCGCCGTCAGCGTCCGCTCGAAGGTGGACATCAACTGGGCCACGGAAATGCCGCCGTTGACGACGTACTTGCCGTGGTCACCGGCGTCGTACCAGCCGCCCGCCGCGTCCAGACGGTAGTCGCACACACCCGGCTGGCAGGGCACGTCGTCGTCGCCCTGGTTGGGGCTCACGCCCACGTGCCCGGCGGGGCGGGCGTACTCCTCGCCGACGATGTCGGCGTCGATCTCGATGCCGCTGCGGTTGTGGTAGAAGTACGCGAGCGCGTCGGTGCGCAGAGAGTCGTAGAGGTCGTCGCCGATCGCGAACGGTTCGCTCTTCTCCTCCCCGACCGTGACGGTGTAGCCGTCCCCGGCGGTGGTCACCGTGCTGAAGTCGAAGGTGTGGACGTGTCGGCGCGATGTGGGGTCCACACCGGCCGGGGTGGTGGTGCCGCTCGCCCGCCGTGTCCCGTCGGCGGCGTTGACCGTCCAGGTCAGCGGCTCGGTGGCGTCGGTGACGAGGGTGCCGCTCTTCGGACCGCTCGTGAGGTAGCCGACCTGGTTGACGCGGACGGGTGAGCCGGTGTCCGGCTCGTACGGGGGCGGCGCGGTGCCGCCGCGCAGGGACACGTCGTCGACGCAGAAGGTGAACGCCTCGTCGCTGCCGCCGATTTGGAAGGCGAGCTGGGCGGCGTCGTGGTCGGCCGACGCCGTGAAGGTGTGGCTCACGCGTTCGGGGCTCTCCCCCACCTGCTGTGCCGCGGCGAGCTCCGTCGTCCACGGGTCGACGGCCATCTGCACGTTGGTGCGTATGGTGACCGGCACCGTCGACGTCGCCGAGTAGCTGAGCGTGTATCCCTCACCGGCCGCGAGGGCGAGCCCGTTCTGCCCGATGATGGCGTCCCACGGGTTGGCCGTGCCGGCGGGGACCTCGGCGCACAGGCGCCCGTCCACGACCGCTCCGGGGCTGTTCTCGGTCCACCACCACGGTGCGGTGCCGCTGGAGAAGTCGCCGTTGACGATGAGTTCGGGACCTTCGTCGGCCGGCTCCGCGGCGGTGGCGGGGGCGACGGCCACGGCCCCGGCGAGCAGTCCGGCGAGGGCGGCGACGTTCAGTGCTAAGCGTCTGCGCCCGCCCGGGCGGCGGGGCGTACGGGTCGGATGGGGGAATCGGGGCTGATGATGAGACACGCCAAGGTCCTCTTGGGGAGTAGGAAGGGTGCGCGGTGGCCTGGGACACGGGAGCGCACGCGGGGTGTGGGAGCGCTCCCAATGTCGGGGGTGAGCGACGTGGCGTCAAGATGTCGCGGCTTCGATCTCGTTCAGCCGCAGCGATTGTTCGCCGGATGCGTCGGGGGCCACGCGTTGATCACCAGGCGTTTCCGGGGAGGCCCCGGGCGCGGGAGGGATTTTGGGGAATCCGAGGCGCCGGCCTATGGAGCCTTCCGGCCTGTCAGTCGTCCCGCGGTTTGCGGGCGACGACCAGACGGGCACGGGGGCTGCCGTCCGCGAGCCGACCCAGTTCGGTCAACGGAAGCAGTTCCACGGTGAATCCGGCGCGGCCGAGGTCCCTGAGCACGGCGGAGAGCGGGAAGGTGCGGTAGTACATGACGAACCGGGGCCGCCACAGGGCGTTGCGGACCCGCATCGCCGTGTCGAATCCGAGCAGCGTCCAGTAGAGCAGCGAATTCGGCCCGGGCGGCGCCATGACCGGGAACGCGAAGCAGCCTCCGGGACGGAGGGCGGCGTGCGCCTGGGCGAACAGCAGCGGGCGCTCTCCGGGCAGGAAGTGTCCGAACGCGCCGAAGCTCACGGCCAGATCGAAGGCGGGGGCGAACGGCAGCGCCCGCGCGTCGGCCCGTACCCAGGAGACGGCCGGCCCGTGCGGGCCGTCGGCCGGCGGGTCGGCGTCCCCGGCGGACGCGGCCGGGGGGTGGGGCGCGGCCGAGGCTGACCGGGAGGCCGCGGCGGCGAGCATTCCCGCGCTGAAGTCGACGCCCACCGCCCGCTCCCGGCACACCTGTCGCAGCACATCCACGCCCGCACCGGTCCCGCAGCAGATGTCGAGGCCCGCGGCGAAGGGGCCGAGCGGGCGCAGGGCGTGGGCCACGGCCTCCAGCAGCCGGTCCGAGGTGCGGAACGGTGTGCGGTCGAACTTGGGGGCGAGCAGGTCGTAGCCGCGCTCGATCGAGGAGAGCGCCTGGACGGCGAGTTCGCGGAGTGTGGGGCCCTGTTCGGTGAACATCGCGGATCAGCGTAGCGCCTGGTGCGCCGTCGGGAGCCCGCGCTCCCGACGGCCCATGACCACCACCACGCCCCCCACTTTCGTCGTATTGACGATAAGCCCCGACGGCTATATCGTCAGGAAGACGAAAAGAGGGGGTCCTGTCATGGCCGACATCACCGCACGTCTCGGCTGGCGCCACCTGCGCGCCGCACCCACCGCCCATGTCCGTCACCACAGGCGCGGACGCCTCGCCCACGACGGCACGGGCCTCAGCTTCTGGTTCCGCGCGCTCACCGCCGCGCTGTCCGAAGTGCCGGTCGACGACCGCGAGCTGGCCGTGTCGTTCCACGCCCGCACCGCCGACTTCCAGGACGTCTCGGTGCAGGCCACCGTGACGTACCGGATCAGCGAGCCGTCGACGGCCGCCGCCCGCCTCGATTTCTCCATCGACCCGGACACCGGGGCGTGGCGCGCCGCGCCGCTGGAGCAGATCGCCACCCTGCTCACGGAGACGGCGCAGCAGCACGCGCTGGACGTGCTGGCCCGCACTCCGCTGTCGTCGGCGCTCGCCGACGGAGTCGCGTCCGTACGCGGGCGCATCACGGAAGGGCTGGCCGCAGAGCCCCGGCTGCCCGCGACCGGCATCGAGGTGGTGGCCGTGCGGGTCGTGGCGATCCGGCCGGAACCGGAGGTCGAACGCGCTTTGCGGACCCCGGCACGCGAGCAGATCCAGCAGGAGGCGGACCGCGCGACGTACGAACGCCGGGCCGTCGCCGTGGAGCGGGAGCGCGCCATCGCGGAGAACGAACTCGCCAGCAAGATCGAACTGGCCAGGCGCGAGGAGCAGTTGGTCGAGCAGAACGGCACCAACGCGCGGCGCCAGGCCGAGGAGAGCGCGGCGGCCGACGCGGTGCGGGCCGACGCGGAGGCGAAGCGGAAGGTGCGCCTCGCCCGGGCGGAGGCCGAGGCCGCGGAGGCGGTCGGCGCGGCGCGGGCCGGGGCCCAGGCCGCCTGGCTGCGCGTGCACGGCGACGTGGATCCCGCCACCCTGCACGCACTCGCGGTCACCCGGCTCGCGGAGAACCTGCCGCGGATCGACAGCGTCACCCTCTCCCCCGACGTTCTCACCGGCCTGCTCGCGCGGCTCGGCGGGCAGCAGCCGGGCGGGGCAGGCGGCGGAGGCGGCTCGTGAGTCTGGCCCCGCGGGCCGTCCTCGTGCACCGGACCACCGAGTACGAGGAGTTGCTCGCCCGGCACGGGACCCATGGCCAGGCCGACTTCTTCCTCGCCTCGCGGGGCCGCAGCATCCGCGACGTGGCTCTGCGGCACCATCGGGCGCAACGGGCGCTGGCGGAGGTGGCGGCCGCCGTTCCGCTCCAGTGGCGGCAGACCAGGGTGGAGCGCGGGGACCTCGACCGGTTCCTGTTCGCCCCCGAGGACGTGGTGGTCGTGGTGGGCCAGGACGGGCTGGTGGCCAACACCGCCAAGTACCTCGCGGGCCAGCCCGTGGTGGGTATCGACACGGAACCGGGCCGCAATCCGGGGGTCCTGGTGCGCCACCGCGTCGAGGACGCGCGGCGGCTGCTCCGCTCGGCCGTCCTGCCCGGACGATCGGCGGACGAACTGACCATGGTGGAGGCGGTCGCCGACGACACGCAGCGGCTGCCGGCGCTGAACGAGATCTACCTCGGGCGCCCCGGGCACCAGACCGCCCGCTACCGGCTGGAGCAGGACGGCGAGGGACCGGGCGGGAAGGGGTCCGGCGAGCAGGGATCCGGCGGGCAGGGATCCGCCGTGGAGGAACCGGGCGGGGAGGCCCAGGCCTCCTCGGGCGTCCTGGTGGGCACGGGGACGGGCGCCACCGGCTGGCTGCGCTCGCTGTGGCAGGAGCGGGGCAGCTCGCTCGCGCTGCCCGGGCCCGCCGAGCCGCGGCTCGTGTGGTTCGTCAGGGAGGCCTGGCCGTCCCCCGCGACCGGGACGAGCAGGGTGGCCGGTGCGCTGGGGCGCGGCCAACGGCTGCGGATCACCGTGGAGTCGGACCGGCTGGTCGTCTTCGGCGACGGCATGGAGAGCGACGCCCTGAGCCTCACCTGGGGGCAGTCGGTGTCCCTGGGCATCGCGGACGTCTCGCTGCGACTGCTGGATTGAGCCGACGGCAGCTGCCGGGCCGGCCTGTCGAATGGCCGGACATCGCTCTAGTCCTCCCCTCCATTGGTTTCTACCATTCGACCAACTCCCGGGCCGCGAACGCCCGGGAGCCTCGGCCGTATATGTCATGTGCATGACGCTTCAACAGTCGCGGCATGCCACGGCCGAATCTCAGGACGGTCCAGCGCACTTGGTCCGTGACGGCCCATGCCACGCGAGCGGACGGCCGCACCCCCCACCTGACGGCCGGGCATCCCCATGCCCGGACCGCCCGGCACCGACAGCAATGGATTGGAGAACCCATGACCGGTGGACTGCTGGTGAGCGGCGCGTTGGCCGCGCTGTTCGCCTCCGCGATCCCCTCGCAACAGAGCCCGTCCGTCATCACCGACCCGCCGCCGGACAAGATCGTGATCGAGGTGGCGACGGTCAACGGCTCCGGGTGTCCCGCGGGGACGGCCGCCGTCGCCGTCTCACAGGACAACACGGCCTTCACCGTGACGTACAGCGACTACCTCGCCCAGGTCGGCGGCGGCGCCCCGAGCACGGCGTTCCGCAAGAACTGCCAGCTCAATCTGATCGTGCACGTACCGCACGGCTTCACGTACGCGGTCGCCAGCGCCGACTACAGAGGCTATGCCTCGCTCCAGCCCGGCGCGAGCAGCACCGAGAAGGCGTCGTACTACTTCCAGGGCTCGCCGAACACCGAGTCACGCACGCACTCGTTCCGCGGCCCGTACGACGACAACTGGCAGGCCACGGACGAGACGGACTGGGCGCAGCTGGTGTGGGCGCCCTGCGGTGTCCAGCGCAACTTCAACATCAACACGGAACTGCGGGTCAGCGCGGGCACGTCGGACCCGGCGCAGACCAGCTTCATGACCATGGACTCCACCGACGGTGACATCAGCACCATCTATCACCTGGCCTGGAAGGAGTGCCCGGGACGCTGATCCGCGCGGCCCCGGCCGGGAACGCCCCCGCCCGGCCGGGGCACCGGGCAGGTGCCCCGGCGGGCATCACAGCTCCTTGGCGGGACCTTCCGAGCCGGTCTCCCCCGGCTGTTCGGCGGCGGCCGGATCGAGGATGCGCATCAGGAAGTTCCGGGTGCGTTCGTGCTGCGGGTCGCCCACGACCCGTTCCGCCGGCCCCTCTTCGACGATCACCCCGCCGTCCATGAAGACCACGCGGTCGGCGACCTCCCTGGCGAAGCTCATCTCATGGGTGACCACCATCATCGTCATGCCCTCGGCGGCCAGCTGGCGCATGACCGCCAGGACGTCGCCCACCAGCTCCGGGTCGAGCGCGGAGGTCGGCTCGTCGAAGAGCATCACCTCCGGTCCCATGCTCAGCGCGCGGGCGATCGCCACCCGCTGCTGCTGACCGCCGGAGAGCTGCGACGGAAAGGCGTCGGCCTTGTCGGAGAGGCCCACCCGCTCCAGGTTGCGCCGTGCCACCTCCCCGGCCTTCGCCTTGTCCCTGCGCAGGACCCGCCGCTGCGGCAGCGTGAGGTTCTCCGTGACGCTGATGTGGGGGAAGAGGTTGAACTGCTGGAAGACCATGCCGATCCGGCGGCGGACGGCATCGATGTCGACATCGAGGTCGGTGACCTCCGTGCCGCCCACGAACACCTGTCCGGCGGTCGGCTCCTCCAGCAGGTTCACACAGCGCAGCAGCGTCGACTTGCCGGAGCCGGACGGGCCGATGACGCACACCACCTCGCCCCGGGCGATGTCGAGGTCGATGCCGCGCAGCACGTGGTTGTCACCGAACGACTTGTGCAGGCCCCGGATCTCGATCTCGGGGCGATCCGTACTGTCCATGATCCCGCTGTTCCCGCTTCCCGACGACTGTGACCCGACCGGCATGTGAAACCTCACCTCGCCTTGTCGGCACGTGCCTCGAGGCGGCGCACCACGAAGCTGAGCGGCACGGTCACCAGGAGGTAGCAGAGCCCCGCGACGAGGATCGGCGTGGAGTTGGCGGTCTGGCTGGCCAGGTCCCTGCCGAACTTGGTCAGTTCGCGCTCCTCGAGGGTGACACCGAGGAACAGCACCAGCGAGGAGTCCTTGAAGAGCAGGACCAGTTCGTTGGTGAGCGGGGGAATGACGATCCGGAACGCCTGCGGAATGATCACCGAGACCATGGCCCTGGCATGCGAGAAGCCGAGCGACCTGGCGGCCTCCATCTGCCCCTTGGGCACCGCCTGGATGCCCGCCCTGATCGTCTCCGCCATGTAGGCGGCGGCGACCAGCCCGAGACCGAGGGCGACCTTGCCGTAGGTGCCGCCGGGGATCTCGGTGCCGGGGAAGGCCAGCGGCACGGCCACACCCACGAAGATGAAGATCAGCAGGGCGGGCAGACCGCGGAAGATCTCGATGTAGACGCCCGCCACCCACCGGTAGGGGGCGACCGACGACAGCCGCATCAGCGCGATGACCAGACCCAGCACCAGGCCGAAGACGAAACCGGACACCGTGTAGACCACCGTGTTGCGCAGCGCGGTGGTGATGATGGCGGGGAACAGCTCGGAGGCGAGGTCCTTCTGTGCGAACTGGTTCTGCAGACGGTCCCAGTCGGCCAGGAGGCCGACCACGACGAGCGCCGCGACGAAAACCGCGTACTGAATGCCCTGCGACACCCGCCGCCGCTGGCGGCGGGTGAGGCGTGAGGTCACGACTGTGCCTTGGGCAGCGGGCCGATCCACTGCTTGTAGAGCTTGTCGTAGGTGCCGTCGGCGCGAGCGTCCTGGATCGCCTTGTCGATGGCGGCGCGCAGCTTGTCGTTGCCCTTCTTCACCGAGAAGCCGTACTGCTCACCGGTCTCGATGTTCTGGCCGAGGGCGAACTGGTCGGCGTTCGCCTTGTCCTTCAGCCAGCCCTGGACGACGGGGTAGTCGATGATCACAGCGTCGACCTGGCCGGTGCGCAGCCCGTTCAGCACCGCGTCAGAGCTCTCGAAGGCGACAGGGTCGAAGCCCTGGCTCTTGGCGTAGCTCTCGCCGGTGGTCTCCGCCTGGGCGCCGAGCTTCTTCTTCCCGGACTTGACCTCGTCGAGCGACGTCACGCCGCTCTTCTTGGTCGCCAGCAGCGCCTGCGTCGCGTCGAAGTAGGGGACGGAGAAGTCCACGTTCTTCTTGCGATCCTCGGTGATGGTCATACCGGCCGCGGCCAGGTCGCACTCCCCGGAGTTGAGGAACGCGCCGGTCTTGAAGTTCTCGAACGGCGTGTCGAGGATCTTCTGCTCGACGTCGAGGTTCTTCGCCACCAGGTCGATCAGCGCGACGTCGAAGCCGACGACCTTGCCGCCCTGCTCGAACTGGAACGGCGGGTACGGCAGGTGGGTGCAGGTGGTCAGTTTGCCCTTCTCGACCACGGGGACGCCTCCCGCGGCCTCGCCCGGTCCTTCGTCGGAGGAGCCGCATCCGACGGCGAGGAACATCCCGGCGGCCACGGCACCGGCCGTGGCGCGGACGCGGAAGCTGCTGCGGTGGCTGCGATGGCCGCTGGCCGTCCCGAACACGATGACCTCCAGGAGTGGGGGGACACGGAAGGCCGCGGTCCGCGACCGTCCGCCGAGATCGTAAGCCACGGGATGCGTGGTGCGCCGGAGCCGTCCATCAGGTGTTCCATCCTTCGGACACTCCGCGGAGTTCGAGACCCACGGCGGCGGTGCGCTCCCCAGGCTCTAGGCTGAGCGGCGGCAGACGTCCGGCGGGACTCGGACGTCCCCGGGCAGCGACGACCGGTGAGGGAGGGCGGGATGGGGAGAAGGGTCCGTCTCGTCCTCGCGACCGCACTGCCGGCGGCCCTCTTCGGCGTCTGGTCGGTGTTCCTCCTCCTCACCGGTGCCACCGGCCACGGTGCGCAGCCCGTCGCCGGCCCCGTCGCGGTGGCACCCCCCACGGCGGGCGCGGCTACCCCCCTCCGCCCGGTCGCGGCGCACCGGACCGTGGCGAACACATTCCAGGCCCGGCCTGTCGCAGCGGTCCCCCAACTGCTGGCCGCGGAGAACACCCAACGGCCGCCCGGCGCTCCCCCGGCCCTGCCCGGTGCCCCGGTGTCCACGCACGATCATCCGCAGCACGGCCGTGAGACGGCAGGCCCGCGCCAGGAGCGCGCCCCGCCCTCCGGCGTGTACGACCCGCGGCACACCCGCGGTCCCCCCTCCACCCGGCACAGCTGACGTCCGGGGCCTGTCACGGCCGATCCGCCGACAGGGCCCCCAGGCGTCCGCCGTCCGGTACCGCGGCGTGTCCGCGGACCGGTGGCGTGACGTCCTCTTCCTCGCGTCCTCAATCAGCGCAGGCGCCGGGCGCGCCTGCGTGCTGCCCGTGGAGCATCCATGTCATCTCGCGCAACGTTCTGGCGGGCGCTGATCGCGCTCGCCGTCGTCGCCGTGTCCCTGTACGTCGCCCTGACCACACCGGCCCGGCTCGGCCTGGACCTGCGGGGCGGAACCCGTATCGTCCTCGAGACCCGGGACTCCCCCACCGTCACCGCCGACCGGGAGGCCACCGACCGGGCGATGGAGGTGCTGCGCCGGCGCGTCGACGGGCTCGGCGTCACCGAGCCCTCCCTCGCGCGCTCCGGCGAGCGGCGCATCGTCGTCGAACTTCCGGGCCTGAAGGACCCGCGCGAGGCCGCGCAGGTCATCGGCCGCACCGCGCAGCTCACCTTCCATCCCGTCAGCGGCACCTCGGAGGGACCCGCCGGCGCTCCCGGGAAGGACGGCGCACGCGTCCTCGCCGACCCCGACGCGCCAGGGCAGTTCCTGCGGCTCGGCCCGCCCGCGCTCACCGGTGACGGCGTCGAGGACGCGGAGGCGGTGCTCGACACCCTCGAGGGCCGCGGCTGGACCGTCGACCTCTCCTTCCGCGGCGACGCGGCGAAGCAGTGGGCACGCATCACGGGCGAGGCGGCCTGCGCGGCGCCCGCCGATCCCGCGCGCAGGGTCGCGATCGTCCTCGACGACACGGTGGTGTCGGCGCCGGGCATGCAGAGCAGCGTGCCTTGCGGTGCGGGCATCACGGGCGGCTCTGCGCAGATCACCGGCGGGTTCACCCCGGACGAGGCCCGCGACCTGGCCGCTCTGGTGAAGGGCGGCGCGCTGCCCGTGCCGGTGACGACCGTGGAACAGAGCACCGTGGGGCCGACGCTCGGCGCGGAGGCCGTCCGGGCCAGCGCGGCGGCGGCGGTCATCGGACTGCTCTGCACCGGCCTGTTCGTCATCGTCGTGTACCGGCTCCTCGGCCTGCTGGCCACGGTGGCGCTCGCGTTGTACGGGCTGATCTCGTACGCCGCCGTCGTGGCACTCGGGGCGACGCTCACCCTGCCCGGGCTCGCCGGGTTCGTGCTGGCCATCGGCATCGCCGTGGACGCCAACGTGCTCGTCTTCGAACGCGCACGAGAGGAGTTCGCACGCCCGGGAGGCCGCGGCGGTCCCCGGAAGCGCGACCTGAGGTCCTCGCTGCGGACCGGATTCAGCAAGGCGTGGAGCGCGGTGGCCGACTCGAACATCACCACGCTGCTGGCCGCCGGGCTGCTGTTCGTGTTCGCGACCGGCCCCGTGAAGGGCTTCGGTGTGACCCTCGCGATCGGCGTGCTCGCGTCGATGGTCTCGGCCATGCTGATCACCCGGCTGCTCGCCGAGTGGGCGCTGAGCGTGCCGTACGTCAGGCACCGTCCCAAGCTGACCGGCATGGCCGGGCCGGGGCGGCTGCGCGAGCGGCTGGCGCGGCGTACGCCGCGCCTGATGCGGCACCGGCGCCGCTGGCTCGGGATCTGCTCGGGGCTGCTGCTCCTCGCGGTGGCCGGGATCGGCGTCCGCGGGGTGGAGTTCGGGGTGGAGTTCACCGGCGGCCGGGTCGTGCAGTACACGGCCGAACGGTCCGTCGACGCGGACACGGCCCGCGAGGCGGTCGTCGGCGCCGGATTCCCCGACGCGGTCGTGCAGTCGACCGACGACAACGGGATCTCCGTACGCACCAAGGAACGCGGCGACGACGAGCAGGAACGGATCCGCGGCGCGCTCGACGACGTAGCGGGGCAGTTGACCGTGGAACGCGACGATCTCATCGGGCCCAGTCTGGGCAGCGAGCTGCGCCTGTACGCGCTGATCGCGCTCGGCGTCGCCGTCGCGGCACAACTGCTGTACCTGTCCGTGCGGTTCCGGTGGACGTTCGCGACGGCCGCCGTCGTCGCGATGACGCAGGACGTGGCGCTGGTGGTGGGTCTGTTCGCCTGGCTCGGCAAGCCGATGGACAGCGTCTTCCTCGCCGCGCTGCTGACCGTCGTCGGTTACTCGGTCAACGACACGGTCGTCGTGCTCGACCGGCTGCGCGAACTCCGCAGGGCCGGCGGCTCGATCCCGCTGGAGTCCCTGGCGGACCGGGCCGTCGCGCAGACCCTGCCGCGGACGGTCAACACGGGCATGGGGGCGCTGTTCGTCCTCGTCGCGCTGGCCGTCCTGGGCGGTGACTCTCTGACCGACTTCTCGATCGCCCTGCTCGCGGGAGTGGTGCTGGGAATGGCGTCCACCGTCTTCACCGCGATGCCCGTGGCGCTCGCCCTCCAGTCCCGGTACCCCGAGTCACGCGGGACCGGCGGGGCCGGGCGCGTGAAGCAGGCGAAGGAGGCCGGCAGGGCGAGGGACCGTTCGGGCGCCGTGGTCTGATCCCGGGCCCGGCCCCGCATGTGCCGCCGCCGCTGCGGCAGTCGATGCCACAGCGGCGGCGGAGGGGCCGGGCCCGTTCCTCGGACGTCAGGCGGCGAGGTTCCCGTCCCTGCTCGTACCGCCGTCCAGCGCGGTGACAGCCGCGGTGGCGAAGCCGTGGTCCTGCTCCGGAGCGCCGCCGCCGACGCCGACGGCACCGACGAGGCGTCCGTCGCGGAAGACCGGTATGCCGCCGGCGATGAAGAGCAGCGGCCGGTCGAGCGCGGTCGGCAGACTGTGGAAGAGGCCGCCGGGCTGCACGGCGTCGACGAGGTCGGCGGTGGGGGCGCCCAGTTGGAGCGCGGTGTACGCCTTGCGGGTGCTGGTCTCGCCGGCGATCAGTACCGCCCGGTCGTCGCGGCGGAAGGCCAGCAGGTGGCCGCCCGCGTCGAGGACGCTGACGGCGACGGTGACGCCGGCGACCTCTGCGGCGGCGCGGGCCGAGTCGAGCAGGTCTCCGCGTCGTGGACGGTCAGCGGGGCGGGGGCGGTGGTGCTCATGGGGATGGGTCTCCTGTATTGCTGCGTGCGGTTCCGCGGATTCCTGGGTGCGGTTGCGCTGATTGCTTTGTCAGGTTCTGCGGTGGATGCGGTGCGAGTCCGCGGATTCCTGCGGTGCGGTTCCGCTGACCACTTCGTGGGGTTCTGCGATGCGATGCGGTTTTGCGGTTCCGGATTCCTGGGTGCGGTTCCGCTGACTACTTCGTCAGGTTCCGCGGTGCGATGCGGTGCGGTTCCGAGCTGATTGCTTCGTGTCGTTCCGCGGTGCGGTGCGGTTCACCGCTGGTCGTCGTGGGTCAGCGGCGTGCCGCGGTGACCGGTGCCGGTTCCGCGGCCGTCACGGCCGCGGTCCTGGCGCCGACGGTCGTGGTGGCCGGATCCGCGGCCGTGGACCCGGCGAGGACACGGCTGCCTCCGCGGGACTCCCGGCGTTCGAGGAAGGCGGAGAGGACCGCGAGGACGAGCGCTGCCGCGGCGAGGACGGCGCCGACCCAGTTGGGAGCGGTGAGCCCCATGCCGGCGGCGATCACGATGCCGCCGAGCCAGGCGGACAGCGCGTTGCCGAGGTTGAAGGCGCCGATGTTGACGGCGGAGGCCAGCGTCGGGGCACCGTGGGCCTGGTCCAGCACGCGCTTCTGCAGCGGGGGCACGGTCGCGAAGCCGAGGGCGCCGATCAGCAGGATCGAGATCGCGGCCAGGACCTTGTGGTGCGCGGTGACGGTGAACAGGCCCAGAACCACGGCCAGCGCGGTCAGAGTCGTGTAGAGCAGGGGCATCAGGTGCTTGTCGGCGTACTTGCCGCCGAGCAGGTTGCCGCCGACCATGCCGACTCCGAAGAGGACGAGCAGCCAGGTGACCGAGGTGTCGGCGAAGCCGGTGACCTCGGTCATCATCGGCGCGATGTAGGTGATGGCGGCGAACACCCCGCCGAAGCCGAGCACGGTCATCGCCATGGCGAGCAGCACCTGGGCGTTCTTGAACGCCGCCACCTCGTCGCGCAGCCGCACGCCCTGCGGCTTCGGCATGTCGGGGACGAGCCGGGCGATGCCGACCAGGCCGATGACACCGAGCAGGGCGACGATCATGAAGGTGGTGCGCCAGCCGATGGACTGCCCGATCAGGGTGCCTCCTGGGACACCGACCACGTTGGCGACGGTCAGGCCGGTGAACATCATCGCGATCGCGCCGGCCTTCTTGTCCGGGGCGACCAGTCCTGCGGCCACGACGGAACCGATGCCGAAGAACGCGCCGTGGGCCAGGGAGGCCACGATCCGGCCGGTGAGCATCATGCCGAAGGTGGGCGCCAGGGCCGACAGGACGTTGCCGACGACGAAGAGGCCCATCAGCAGCATCAGCATCCGCTTGCGGGACACCTTGGCGCCGAGTGCGGTCATCAGCGGGGCACCGACGACCACACCGAGGGCGTAGCCGGTCACCAGGAGACCCGAGGTGGGGATCGAGACCCCGAAGTCGGCCGCGACCTCTGGGAGCAACCCCATGATCACGAACTCGGTGGTGCCGATGCCGAAGGCACCGACAGCCAGGGCCAGCAGCGCAAGAGGCATGGGAGGACCTTTCAGAGGTTTGCGAGTGCGCCTTACGAGCGTCGACAATAGTTGCAGACGCATTTGATTGCAAGCGCTCCATTTTGCAGAGTGGTGGCACCTGAAGCCGCGGCCACAGCCAGGTCCGTACCAAACCCTTGACAGCCGCTTAGTTCACTTCTTAAATCACGTAATGAACTAAGCTGCTGTCATATCCATGACAGGAGCCCCTTCCTCCCTCACGCTTCGGAAGGGAGAGTCATGGACTCCCCGCGCTCCCCACGGCGCCTGCTCGCGACCGTCGTCTCCGTCCTGGTCCTTGCCACGCTCGGCACCGGCCTGGCGACCGGTGCGCCGGCACCGTCACCACAGGCGGACCCCGCCCTCCGCCCGGCCGCCGAGGTCGCCGCCGTCACGTTCTCCGACAACTTCGACGGCCCCGCCGGCTCCGCCGTCGACAGCGGCAAGTGGCAGATCGAGACCGGCGACAACGTCAACAACCACGAGCGGCAGTACTACACGGCCGGCAACCGGAACGCCGCGCTCGACGGGCAGGGTCACCTGGTCATCACCGCCCGACGGGAGAACCCCGGCAATTACCAGTGCTGGTACGGCCGTTGCGAGTACACCTCGGCCCGGCTGAACACCGCGGGCAAGTTCACCACCACCTACGGCCGGGTCGAGGCCCGGCTGAAGGTGCCCCGCGGGCAGGGCATGTGGCCCGCCTTCTGGATGCTCGGCAACGACATCGGGCAGATCGGCTGGCCCGCCTCGGGCGAGATCGACATCATGGAGAACGTCGGCTTCGAACCGTCCACCGTCCACGGCACCCTGCACGGCCCCGGCTACTCGGGGTCCGGCGGCATCGGCGCCGGATACACGCTCCCCGGTGGCCAGGCCTTCGCCGACGCCTTCCACACCTTCGCCGTCGACTGGTCGCCGAACAAGGTGACGTGGTCGGTGGACGGCACCGTCTACCAGACCCGTACGCCGGCCGATCTGGGCGGCCGCCAATGGGTGTTCGACAAGCCGTTCTTCATCATCCTGAATCTCGCGGTCGGCGGCTACTGGCCCGGTGACCCCGACGGCAGCACGGTCTTCCCCCAGCAGCTCGTCGTGGACCATGTGCGGGTCACCACGGGTGACAGCCCGGCGACCGGCGGGCCGATCACCGGCATCGGCGGCAAGTGCGTGGACGTGGCAGGAGCGAACACCGCCAACGGCACGCCCGTACAGCTCTACGACTGCAACGGCACCGCGGCCCAGCGCTGGAGCGTGGGCGCCGACGGCACCATCAGGGCGCTCGGCAAGTGCCTCGACGCCGCCTCCGGCGGCACCGCCGACGGCACTCTCGTACAACTCTGGGACTGCAACGGTTCGGGAGCCCAGCGCTGGGACGCCAACGCGGCGCGCGACATCGTCAACCCCCAGGCGAACAAGTGCCTCGACGCCAGTGGCAACAGCTCCGCCAACGGGACCCGGCTCCAGCTCTGGACCTGCACCGGGGCGGCCAACCAGAAGTGGACGGTCACCAGATGAGCCATTGAAGCGCTGAACCGGCCCTCGCCGGGCCGGTGCGGCGCCGCCTCACAGCCCGCCGGGCGCACCCAGAAGGTCCCGCGGCCCGGGCATCCACCGGAGGACGCCCGGGCCGCGTTCCTGTGGACCCGTGACCACCGGGTGACGGACGGACGTGTGTGAGACGGGCGTCCGCCCCCGGCGGCGTCCTCAGGCGTGCGGGTCGAACGGGATGCCGGCCGGCTTCGCCTTCTCCAGGTGGTAGTTGAAATTCCCGTCCTTCAGACCGAAGACGGCACTGCCGAACCGGGCCTGACTCAGCTTGTCGCGCAGGCCTGCCGGGTAGCCGTTCCAACCGACGAGGCGGGGGAACTGCCAGGCGTGGTAATGGTTCTCCGGCGGCTCGTCGTTGGAGTTCGCCGGGCGGAAGCAGTGCGTGCCGATACCGTCCTTGTGGTAGACGATCTTCGGGTGTGTGCCGTCCCACCGGATGCGGTCACGGCCGTGGATGTCGAAGTCGCCGTGGGCGGAGGTGGCCACGTACCGCGCCTCGTTGTTCTGCACCCACACCACGACGTGCTCCCAGTCGTGCCGGTGCCCGCCGAGTCCGCTGCCGGCGACGGCCTGGTCCTTCTCGAAGTAGAGGCCGTACATGATCGCGCACCAGCCGTTGTTGCACTTGTGGCGCGCGTATCCGTTGGTGTTGTCGAGGTCCCATGCGTCACGGCACTGACCGTTGACCGCGCCGGTCGTGTTGAGTCCGGCGGCTATAGTCCCGTCCGGTCCGATGGCGGGTGTGGGATAACACCCGTCCGTGTCGTAGTCGTAGGCCGGCTGGAAGGTCTGCTCCAGTCCGTCCGCGACGGCGGGCAGGGCCGTGGGCGGGGCGGCGACGGCGCTGCCGGATGACGCCATGACGAGCACGACGGCGCTGCCGAGAACGAGCGAGACCCTGCGGATACGTGACGTGCTGCGCAATGCGTCCTCCTGGTCGGCCGGCGGTGTGGGGCACGCGGCTTCAATGACATGCCCATATCAATCCACGCCAACCTCGTTGACCCGGCGGCACTTTGCCCCTCCCCGTCCCCGGGCGGAGCGGCCGGGCATTGCGCCGCACCGCGCATGCCACTCGGCGACCGGCGTCGCCGTCGCGCGCCGCGGGGCGTGCCGGCCCGTCAGGCCAGCCGGAGGTCGATGTACGGCACGCTGTCGCCCGGAAGCAGATACCGCTCGATCTCGCTGAAGCCCCGGGACAGGGCGAATTGGAGCCCGTCCTCGTTGGACGCGAGCACCACCGTCTCGATCACGTCCGCGCCGAGTGCGCGCGCCTCCGCCAACTCCCGCTCGTAGAGCTGCCCGCCGATGCCTTGGCGACGGTGAGCGGGGAGCACCCTGGAGATCACCGTGGCCGTCGAAGTGCCGTCCGCCGGCGGACGGACGGTCGAGCAGCCCACGAGGACGTCGCCGAGGTACGCCACGGTCAGGCGGTGGCGCCCGGAGCGCTCCCGGACCTCGTCGAGCGACAAGAGGTGCGAAGGGATGATCGTGTTGTGGACGTGCTGCCAGTCACGGACCATGGCATCGCCGTCCACCTGCTGGATGCGGAGTGGGGACACGGCCACAGAAGACCGTGTCCGGTGCGGGCCCGTCAACTGCAATAGCGTTGCCGCGAGATGACGTGCGGGCGCGACCGCCCGCCGCCCCGGCCCGCACGTCTCCTCGCTGCCGCGAGCCGTGCCTCCCCGCCGACGCGGGGCCGTCACCTCACGCCGACCGCCACGGACGGCACCGCCGCGCCGTGACCGCCGTGACCGCCACGACCGCCGTGACCGCGCACGGGTGCGACGGTGACTCCACCACGCCGTCACCCCGACGAGCCGGCGGTCGCGCGGGGTGGCGCCGGTCACGCAGACGACGGCCGATCACGCCGGTCCGGCGACGGCCCCGTCACGCCGACGAGCGGGCGGCAACACCGGTACAGCCGGTCACGCCGCTACGGCCGCCACAGGCGACAACGGCCGGTCACGCCGGTGAACGACGGCCACACCGACGACGGCCGGTCACGCCGCTACAGCCGCCGCAGGCGACAACGGCCGGTCACGCCGGTGAACGCCAACCACACCGACGAGGGCTGGTCACGCCGAGGCATCGTGGGCGGTGGCGGCGGCCGCTGCGGCGATCGCGCTGTCGGCCGTGGCGAACACACCCAGCGGGAAGCGGGAGGGATCGGCGCTCGCCCGCAGCACGCGTCGCGCGGCGGCGCTCGGCGTGGCGACGGACAGGGGGACCCGCAGACCGCTGCACGCCCGATGGACGCGGAGCACCGCGCTGAGGGTTGCGGCGCCCACCATCGGCGCCGCGAGCACGACGACCACGGGCAGCGGCAGATGGCAGCGGACAAGACGTGCGACGTTCTCCGCCGTGACCGCCCGGGCGGTGATGTCGATGTCGACGCGGATCGTGACGACCAGGACTCCCCGGTCAACCGCATGAGTAAGCATCGCGATTCTCCGATCACGCGCCTTATGAGAGGTTTGGCCGTATTGAAGCTGCCCACGGGGCCGGTCCGCAAAGCGCCACGACGTGCTCTCGCGGAGACTTCTCGCTCGACCCCCGGCCCTCTGTTCGCCCAGGGGCACGCCGCCGTACGGTCACGGTGCCGGAACCTGCCCGGGCACGGTCCTCGTCGCGCCCCTCCGCCCCGCCGTGGCACGCCGTACGCGTTTGCACCACATTGCCCAACAGCCTGAAAACAGCACCGACTTGGACACGGCCGCCCCTCGGTACGACGACCGGACGCGGCGCGATAGCGTCGGACGCCCACGATGATCGGAGTCGTACGCATGGTCCGCATACTCAGTGTCTCGGACAGCGTCGTGATCGGCGCCGCCCCCTCGATGATCTACGCACACGTGAGCAATCCCGCGCTGATGGGGCGCTGGAGCCCCGAGAACCGCGGCGCGACCGTGCGCAGCGGTGGCGAACAGGCCTACGTCGGCATGGTCTTCGACGGCCGCAACACACGCGGGCCGGTGAGCTGGACCACCCGCTGCACCGTCACGGCCGCCGACCCCGGTGAGCGGTTCGCGTTCCGGGTACGCGCCATCGGCAGGCGGCGGCCTGTGCTGCCCGGGCGCATCGCGACCTGGGAGTACCGCTTCGAGCGCGCCGCCGGCGGCGGGACGCGGGTGACGGAGACCTGGATCGACGACCGCCGCGCCTGGCCCGACGTCGTCGCCAACACGTTCGACAAGCTGGCGACGCGGGGCCACACCTTCGCCGAGTTCCAGCGCCGCAACATCCGTACGACACTGGAGAACCTGAAGAAGGCGATGGAGGCCGAGGCCTCCTGACGCCCCGGCCGGCCCGACCCCGGGCCGGATGGTCCGCCGGCAGCTCTGCCATGGTGTGGCCGCCCCGTGATCGCGCCCGTGCGCCCCGTCCGGCGCCGGACGTCGTCGGTCAGTCCGTGGACAGACCCTGCGCGGTGTGCGCCAGGGCGTCGAGCACCGGCCGGATCAGCGGATGGGCCTCCGCGCCGAGACGGACCGCTGCGAAGACCCGGCGGGTGGCCGCCGGGCCCGCGACAGGGCGCACGACCGTGTCGCGAAGTTCCATGCCGCGCAGAGCGGAACGCGGCACCAGCGCGACCCCGGCGCCCGCTCCGGCGAGTGCGACGACGGCACGGAAGTCGTCGGAAGAATGCAGCAGACGCGGCTCGAACCCGGCCAGCTCACACGCCAGCAGCACCATGTCGTGGCACGGATTGCCCGGATAAGGACCGATCCAGTCACTGTCGGCGAACTCGGCGAGCTCTACCCGGTCCTTCACGGCGAGGGGATGGTCGGCGCGCAGCACGGCGTCGAACGGTTCCGCGTACAGCGGCACCCGGGCGAGCCGGCGGTCACCCGCGCCGGGAGCGCCCCGGTACTCCACCGCGACCGCGAGGTCCGCCTCTCCGTCGAGCACCAGCGGCAGGCTCTCGTCGCCCTCCGCGTCCCGTACCCGTACCCGAATGCCGGGGCGGGTCTTCGAGAGCCGGTCTATGGCCGGGGCCACGACCTCGGCGATGCCGGTGGCGAACGCGGCCACGCTCACCTCGCCGGCCACGCCGCCCGCGTATTCGGCGAGCTCCGCCTCCGCCCGCTCCAGCTGGGCCAGGACTGCGTGGGTGTGGGTGAGCAGGATGTCGCCCGCCGCCGTCAGCCGCATGCCCTTGCCGCTGCGGATCAGCAGGGCGTGCCCGGTCTCCTGCTCCAGCGCGTTGAGCTGCTGGGACACGGCCGAAGGGGTCAGGTAGAGCGCGGAGGCCGCGGCGGTCACCGTACGGTGGTCCGCCACGGCCCGCAGGATTCGCAGCCGCCGGGGGTCGATCACCCGCCCATTGTCGCGCGTGCGTCGACGAAGGCCGCCACCGCCCGCGTCACGTCCTCGGTGGAGTGCGCCGCCGAGAGCTGGACCCGGATCCGGGCCTGCCCCATGGGGACGACCGGGTAGGAGAAACCGATGACGTAGACGCCGCGCTCGAGCAGCAGCTCCGCCATGCGTCCGGCTTCGGCGGCGTCGCCGATCATGACGGGCGCGATGGCGTGGTCGCCGGGGAGGATCTCGAAGCCGGCCGCCGCCATCTCGGTGCGGAAGAGCTTGGTGTTGGCGGCGAGCTTCTCCCGCAGGTCGCCGGCGGACTCCAGCAGGTCGAGGACCTTGAGGGAGGCGGCGGCGATCACCGGGGCGAGGGAGTTGGAGAAGAGGTACGGGCGGGAGCGCTGGCGCAGCAGCTCGACGATCTCCGCGCGGGCGGCGACGTAGCCGCCGGAGGCGCCGCCGAGGGCCTTGCCGAGGGTGCCGGTGATGATGTCGACACGGTCCATCACGCCGTGCAGTTCGGGCGTGCCCCGGCCGCCGGGGCCGACGAAGCCGACGGCGTGCGAGTCGTCGACCATGACCATCGCGTCGTAGCGGTCGGCGAGGTCGCAGATCTCGTCGAGGGGGGCGACATAGCCGTCCATGGAGAAGACGCCGTCCGTGACGATCAGCCGGCGGCGGGCGTCCTGCGTCTCCTTGAGCTGCTGCTCGAGGTCGGCGAGGTCGCGGTTGGCGTAGCGGTGGCGGCGGGCCTTGGAGAGGCGGATGCCGTCGATGATGGAGGCGTGGTTGAGGGCGTCGGAGATGACGGCGTCCTCGGGGCCGAGGAGCGTCTCGAACACGCCGCCGTTGGCGTCGAAGCAGGAGGAGTAGAGGATCGTGTCCTCCTGGCCGAGGAACGCGGCGAGACGCTGCTCGAGCTCCTTGTGGATCTCCTGGGTGCCGCAGATGAAGCGGACGGACGCCATGCCGTAGCCCCAGCGGTCGAGCGCGTCCTTGGCGGCGGCGACGACCTCGGGGTGGTCGGCGAGACCGAGGTAGTTGTTGGCGCAGAAGTTGAGGACGTCGCCCGGGGCGCCGCCCGCGGTGACGGCGACGGAGGCGCTCTGCGGGGTGCCGATGACGCGCTCGGGCTTGTAGAGACCGGCATCGCGGATCTCGTCGATCGTGGCACGCAGGTCGTCGCGGACGGACGCGTACATGAGGAGTTCTCCTAGGTCTGGGGCTCGGACGCGGGGATACGGGACTCAGACGGTCCAGTCGAGGATGATCTTGCCGCTGCGGGCGGTGGCGGCCTCGTCGAAGGCCGCGTCGAAGTCCTGGTAGCCGTAGCTGCCGGTGATCACGGGGCTGAGGTCGAGACCGCCTTCGAGCAGGACGGTCATCGCGTACCAGGTCTCGAACATCTCCCGTCCGTAGATGCCCTTGATGGTGATCATCGACGTGACGATCTTCGACCAGTCGACGGCGAACTCCTGGGCAGGCAGGCCGAGCATCGCGATACGGCCGCCGTGCGTCATGTTGTCGATCATGTCGCGGACGGCTTCGGGGCGGCCCGACATCTCCAGGCCGATGTCGAAGCCTTCCTTGAGGCCGAGCTGCCGCTGCGCCGCGGCGATGTCGGTCTCCGCGACGTTGACCGCGAGGGTCGCGCCGACCTTGCGGGCGAGCGCGAGCCTGGACTCGCTGACGTCGGTGATGACGACGTTGCGGGCACCGGCGTGCCGGGCGACCGCCGCTGCCATTATCCCGATGGGACCGGCACCGGTGATCAGCACGTCCTCCCCGACCAGGGGGAAGGAGAGCGCGGTGTGCACGGCGTTGCCGAAGGGGTCGAAGATGGCGGCGACGTCGAGGTCCACCTTGGTGCGGTGCACCCACACGTTGGAGGCGGGCAGCGCCACGTACTCGGCGAACGCCCCGTCGCGGCCGACGCCGAGGCCGATGGTGCTGCGGCAGAGGTGACGGCGGCCGGCGAGGCAGTTGCGGCACTTGCCGCACACCAGATGGCCCTCCCCGCTGACGATGTCGCCGACGGCGATGTCCTGGACGTCCGCGCCGATGGCGGCCACCTCGCCGACGAACTCGTGGCCGAGGACGCGCGGGGTGGTGACGGCCTGCTGGGCCCAGCCGTCCCAGGACCTGATGTGCAGATCGGTGCCGCAGATGCCGGTGCGCAGCACCTTGATCAGCACGTCGCCCGGTCCGGTCTCCGGCTCCGGCACGTCCATGAGCCAGAGGCCGGGCTCGGCATGCTGCTTGACAAGTGCCTTCATCGGTGCGGCTCCAGGCATGGTGACGGACAGGCGGTCGCGGTGACCGGATATCGAAAATACGGCCCCGGCCAGTGGACGGGCTCCAATTTGCCCAGCTCGGAGCGTCACGTCCATCGAGGTTTTCTTAAGCGGGCCAACAGCGCAGCTTCATGCCCGCCCTGCCCGGATCCCCCACAGCCGCCCCAGCAGCCCGCGCGCCGTCGCCCGCGCGCCGCGCCCGGGCCGGGAGCTCGAGGCCGGGGCCCCTGAAGGCCCGGCGCCCGAGGGCCTGCTCCACGGACGGGAGCTCCTCGGACGCCGCACGGGGGCGGGGTGTGAGGCTGTGGCTCCCGCGCCGGCCCTGACCCCGGCAAGGTGCGGGAGGGCAGCGTGCGGGGCCGCGTGGTGGAAGTCCGGGTGGGGAGCGCCGACGAGTGCCGCACCTGGTGCACGTGGTGCACGACGCGGGGCCGCGGAGTGTTCGCGCGCCTCCCGCAGGGCATCGGCGAGGCTCGCCCGGTGCCACAGGATCTCGTCGGGACGGTCGGCGGTCACCAGCCGCTCCACGATCTCCCTCCCCCGCGGCGACTTCGGCGGTGCGGGCACCATCTCCGGGCGGAGGACACTCAGACGGGAGCGTTCATAGGGATCGGGAACGGTCTCTGCGACGGTCACGGGATCGAGCACGGCGGCGATCGCCGCTGCCCGCCGCCAGGGATCGGAGGTCGCGCGCAGCAACTGGCCGAGCCGTCGCCCCCGCCAATTACGCGGTCGCCGGTCCTCGCCGGCCGCGAGCAGCGCGCGGACCTCGGGCGGTGTCCTGCCGGTGAGCAGCGGCGCATGGTCGCGGGTGAAGTCGAGCACTTCCTCGGCGAGATAGAGCCACACCACGGCGTGGTAGCGGTTGACGTAGAACCGCACCGGTGCGAAATGACCGGTGCGGGCCAGCCGCAGGAAACGGCCCTGGCTGATGGATGCCAGCGCCGCGCCGTCCACCGTGCCGACCGTCCGCAGCCGCTCCCTCAGTGCGGCCGGGAAGCCGTGCCCGGCCCGGAGCCGCTCGATCTCCCGCCGCTCGACGCGAGGCGGCCCTCCACTGCCGTCCGGTGCCGCACGCACCTGGCCCAGCTGGATCGCGAGCTCCAACTCGCCGCGCTTCAGGGCCAGTTCCTGCGCGGCTCTGCCGAACGCGAGGCTGGTCGTGGACGTCTGCCGTACCGTCATGACGGTCTCCCCCGTGAGCTGTGGATACTCTCGGTGACGACCGTAGCCCGACGCGAGGACATCCCGCCGAGGCCTGTGGACAACCTGCCCCGCCGCAGGCCGGAGGGGTCAGAAGGGGCTGCCGCCGGGCTGGCGCGCCTCGACGCCCAGGTGCTCGCCGACCCTGTTGACCATGAGGGTCATCTCGTACGCGACCTGGCCGACATCGGCCTCGGCGGCCGTGAGGACACACAGACAGCTGCCCTCACCCGCCGCCGTCACGAAGAGCAGCGCCTCGTCGAACTCGACCATCGTCTGGCGTGCCCGGCCGGCGCGGAAGTGGCGGCCGGATCCCCTCGCGAGGGAGTGCAGGCCCGAGGAGACGGCGGCGAGATGCTCGGCATCCTCGCGCGCGAGACCGGTACTGGCGCCGGTCACCAGCCCGTCGTTGGACAGCACGAGTGCGTGTCTGACGTGTTCGACCCGTTTTGTGAGGTCGTCCAGCAGCCAGTCGAGTCCCTTGTCCAACGCCATGGTCGTTCGTCCTCCCCGCTCGTACGTTCCCCGTGGCCCCGCGTTCGCCCGTAAGCCTTTCGCACGGCGCGGCGCAGGGCAAGGTGCGCCGGGGGACGGCTGTCACCGCGGCTGCTCCGCCGGCCCGAGGATCCGGGCCGTGTGGAAGCGTCCCGCGTACTCGACGAGGCGTACCAGGACCTCCTTCCCTGAGTCGCGTTCCCGGGCGTCACACAGCACGACGGGAGTCCCCTCGTCCAGGTCGAGGGCCCGGGAGACGTCCTCGGCGGCGAAGGTACGCGCGCCCGGGAAGCAGTTCACGGCGACGACGAACGGGATCCTTCGGTGCTCGAAGTAGTCCACGGCGGGGAAGCAGTCGCACAGCCGCCGCGTGTCGGCGAGGACCACCGCGCCGAGAGCGCCCTGGGAGAGCTCGTCCCACAGGAACCAGAAGCGGTCCTGGCCGGGGGTCCCGAACAGATACAGCGACAGGCCGGAGCGGATGGTGATCCTGCCGAAGTCCATGGCGACGGTCGTCGTGGTCTTGCGGTCGACGCCCTCCGTGTCGTCCACGGTGCGTCCGACCCTGCTCAGCTGTTCCTCCGTGCGCAGCGGCCGGATCTCGCTCACCGCGCCGACGAGGGTGGTCTTGCCGACGCCGAAGCCGCCGGCGACCAGGATCTTCAGCGCGAGGGCGGTGCTGTCCTCACTGGTGCCGTCCAGGATCTGGGAAACCATCGGTCGCTTCTCTCCGGAGTGGGTGTGCGGGTGAAAATCGGATGCACGCTGCGGGCGGGGTGACCCAGGATCGGGCCATGCGTGTGTTCCTCGAGACCGGCCGGCTGACCCTGCGCGCCTTCACCGACGCCGACGCCGGCGACGTGCGCGGCATCGTCGACGACGCGGAAGTGATGCGGTACATCAACGGCGGCCGGCCGGCCGCGCCCGACGAGGTGGAGCGCGAGCTCATGCCGCGTCTCCTGCACCGCTACCGCTGCTGCGGCGGTCCCGGCTTCTGGGCGGCCGAGGAGCGCGGGTCCGGCCGGTTCCTCGGCTGGTTCGTCTTCCGTCCCGAGTCCGAGGACAGCTGCCGCGAGGTCGAGCTCGGATACCGCCTGGGACGGGCGGCATGGGGCCGGGGACTCGCGACCGAGGGGTCGCTGGCACTGATCCACAAAGGGTTCTCCGAGCTCGGTGTGGAGCGGGTGACCGCCAACACGATGACGGTCAACGCCCGTTCGCGTCGGGTGATGGAGAAGGCCGGACTGCGTTTCGTCCGCACCTTCTTCGAGGAGTGGCCGGAGCAGATCGAGGGCTCCGAGCTGGGGGACGTCGAGTACGCGCTGACGCGTGAGCAATGGGAACGGAGCCGGACGCCCTCGCTCTGAAGGGCCGCTCGCGCCGCGTCATGCCGTCGGCTCGCCCCGCACTTCACAGCGCTCTCAGCCCCTCGATCACCTCTCTGAGGATCCGTTCGTCGGGCAGCTGCGCCGGCGGCACCGGCCGGCGGACCTTCACGAACCCCGCTTCGAGCAGGTCGCCCAGCAGCACCCGCACGACACCGACCGGCAGGTCGGCGTCGGCGGCGAGCTCCGCCACGGACTGGGTCTCGCACCGGCACAGGGTGAGCAGCACCCGGTGCTCCGGGCCGAGCAGGGACTCAGCTTCCGGGCCGGGGCCGTCGGTGTCCACGACGACGAGCGCGATGAGGTCGAACCGTACGTTGCTGGGGCCCGGCCTGGTGCGCCCGCCGGTCATCGCGTACGGACGGACCAGCGGGCCGGCCTCTGCGTCGTACCACTGGCTGCCGGTGGGGCCGGCGCCACCGGTTCGGAAACCCGTGGGGCCGGCGCCCCCGCTTCCGAAACCCGTGGGCCCGGCGCCTGCCTCTCCGAAACCGGCGGACCCGAAAGGCGCCGGCCCGAAACCCGCCGGCCCCGCGCCCGTCTCGCCGGAGCCGCTCGGGCCGACGCCGCTCAGTCCGACGTCTCTCGGTCCGTCACCGTTCGGTCCGATGCCCGCGCCGCTCATGTCGCATCGACGCGCGGGGGCGTGCGCAGGTGTTCGCCGACGCGCTTGACGAGGCGGGCCATCTCGTAGGCGACCAGGCCGATGTCCGCCGTGGCGGAGGTGAGCACGGCGAGGCAGGAGCCGTCCCCGGCGGCGGCCACGAAGAGGAAGCCGTCGTCCATCTCGACCATGGTCTGCCGTACGCCTCCGGCGTGGAAGTGCCGACCCGCGCCCTTGGCGAGGCTGTGGAAACCGGAGGCGACGGCGGCCAGGTGTTCCGCGTCCTCGCGGCTCAGTGCGTGGGAGGCTCCCACCGGCAGGCCGTCGTTGGACAGCACGACGGCGTGCCGGACCTGCCCGGCGCGCTGTACGAGATCGTCCAGCAGCCAGTCGAGGTCGCCGAACCGGTAGTGGGCCGCGGCTGTCTCGTGGTCGGTCATGCGTGGTCTCCTTCGGTGCCTGGGCCGGTCGGGCCGGGCGCGCTGCCGCCGCCTCTGGTCCAGCCGTTGCGGTACGCGGTCATCCGGTCGCGGACCAGTTCGGGGGTGCGGTGCTCGGGGGCGTCGTCGGCCGCCGCCGGGGCGCGGTGCTCCTCGGGCCGCGGCGCCTCGCGCAGCTGGGGCACAAGGTGGGACTGCCGTACCCGGCGCGGGAGTTCACCGTCGCCGGTTCCGGTGGGTGTGTCCCGCAGTCGCAGTGCCCGCAGAGTGGGCGGCGCCCCTTGTCCGGGCGGCGCGCCGATCGCGGGACGGCCGGCCCGGGCGGTGACCGGTGCGGCGGGTGCGGGTGGCGGCGGGGTGGGCACAGCGGAGGAGGAGGCGGGCGCCGAGGAGGCGGGCGCGGGCGGTGCCGACGCGGAAAGGCCGGGACGCGGTGCGCCGCGCGGCGGTTCCGCCTCCGCGCGGGCGGTGCCGCGCGCGCCGTCGGCGCCGGTCAGGGCGTGCTGCAGCAGATCGGTGGGCAGCAGGATCACGGCGGTGGTGCCGCCGTAGGGCGACGCCCGGAGATGGACCTTGATGCTGTGCCGGGCGGCGAGGCGGCTGACGACGAACAGGCCGAGCCGGTCGCTGTCGAAGAGGTCGAGGGCCTCCGATTCCTGGAGTCTGCGGTTGGCTTCCGCCAGCACGTCCTTGCCCATGCCGAGTCCGCGGTCCTCGATCTCCAGGACGTAGCCGTTGCCCACGGGTTCGCCGGTGACCCGCACCTTGGTGTGCGGAGGGGAGAACTGGGCGGCGTTCTCGACCAGTTCCGCCATCAGGTGCGTGATGTCGGCGACGGCGGCGCCCGTGACCGATGTCTCCGGCAGCTGCCGCACCTCGACCCGCGCGTAGTCCTCGATCTCGGACACCGCCGCGCGCACGACGGCGGTGAGGGGGACGGGCCTGCTCCATGCCCGGCCAGGGGCGGCGCCGGACAGGATGATCAGGCTCTCCGCGTGGCGGCGCATCCGGGTGGTGAGGTGGTCGAGCCGGAAGAGGTCGCCCAGTTCACCCGGGTCGTCCGCGCGCCGCTCCATGGCGTCCAGCAGAGTGAGCTGGCGATGGACCAGTGTCTGGCTGCGGCGGGCGAGGTTGACGAAGACGCCGGAGATGCCGTCGGCCAGTTCGGCGCGCTCCACGGCGGCGCTCAGGGCCGCGCGGTGCACGGTGCCGAGCGCCTCGGAGACCTGTCCGATCTCGTCCTCCGCCGGTGCGCCGGGCGGGGCCTCTGCCTGGATGTCTATCTGCTGGCCGGTTCGCAGCCGGCGCATGGCGTGCGGCAGTTTGCGCCGTGCTATCTCCAGGGCGCTGTTGCGCAGGACGGTCAGCTCGACGACCAGAGCACGCCCGATCCGGACGGAAATCACGAGCGACGCGGCGACGGCGACGAGTCCCAGCAGGACCGCCGCGCCCGCGACGGTGAAGACGCCCCCGCCCAGGGGATCCGACCTCTCGGCGGCAGCGCGGCGTGCCTGTGCGGCGATGTCGCGCATGCCGTCGCCGACCGCGGTGTACGCCTGGTCCCAGTCACCGGCGGGGACTGCCCTCGCGGCCTTGCGTCCCGCGGTCGCGGCCGACAGCCGGTCCTCGGCCGCGCGCAACGCCCGGTGGGCGGGCTGTGCGGTGAGGTCGTGCCATGCCGCACGGTCGGGGCCCCGCAGGTCGGCGACGGCGCCCTCGACGAGGGCGGTGCGCGCGGCGACGGTGCCGGTGAACGTCCGCAGCCGGTCCTCGCCGAAGGTTCCGTCGATGTGCGCGGAGGTGACGAGGGCGTCCTCGCGCGCCAGCATCTCGCCCGCCCTCGCGAACTCGAGGAGTACGCGCGCGTCGGCGCCCGGACCGTGGTCCTGGATGCCGGCGACCGCGCCGGCCACGTCGAACGCGGCGCCGACGGTGTCGGTGTAGGTCCTGTAGGCCCTGTCCCATGAGGTCTTGCCTTCGAGGACGGCGGTGCGCACGGTGTCCAGCTCTCCGGCCAGCGAGACGAAGCGGCCGAGACGCCGGGCGACGGGCCGCGGTGTGTCACCGCCGTCGGCGACGGTGTGCGCGTCGTCGAGCCGCAGGCGGCGCACCGCGTCGTCGGTACGGCGGGCCTCGATGCCGAACGCGGACGCCCGCTCCTTCGAAGGGCCGCTCAACTGCCGCAGAGCTGCACGCCTTTCGGCCTGGAGGGCGGTCACAGCAAGGGCGACGGGTGCGCTCACCTCCTTTTCGATGCGCTGGGCCTGGCTCAGCCGCGCCATGTCCTGGGCGGTGGTGACCGTGGCGAAGCCCCACAGCGCCAGCAGCGAGAGCACGGGCACCATCAGCAGCGAGATGACCTTCGCGCGGACCGTCCTGGGCCGCTGGAACAGTCGCCTGCGGGAGTCCGGCCACGGGGGCTGCTGCGGACGTGGTTCCTGTCCGGTGTGCTCGACCGCGGGGGGCCCGGCGTGGGCCCGCCGCCCGCGGACCGCCGGCCCGTGCGGTGGCGGGTGCGGGAACGGCGACTCGCCGCCCGGGGTCGTACGGGATGTGCGCATGGGCTCCTCGTTCCGGATACGTGCTGGGCGCGGCAGCGTCGCCCGGACCGGCTAGGCGGTGGCAGTGGGCGTGGTGGGCGTGGTGCGTGCGGTGGACGTGCTCGGATCGGTGGACGTGGTGGACGTGGTGGGCGCGGCGGGAGCGGTGGGTTCGGGCTGCTGCGCGGAGGTGTAGGCGGCGTGTTCGCCGGCGGTCGGGGAGAGCGCGACGAACGCGGAGGTGACGAAGAGGTACGAGCCGAGCCCGACGGTCAGGGGGAAGATGAACTGCATCGCCGTTGCTCCCGGCAGGCTCTCCTCGGCAGGGGCGACGTCCACGCCGACGGCGAGCATGCCGGTGTAGTGCATGCTGCTGACGGCCGCTCCCATGACGAGCGACGCGAAGGCCACCGCGACGGCCGACCTGATGTTCAGGGCCGCCCAGAGCGCCGCGGTCGCGGCGACCACGGCGATGGCGACGGACAGTGCGACGAGGAGCGGGTCGTAGTGCACGGTGCCGTGCAGCCGCAGGGCCGCCATGCCCAGGTAGTGCATGCTGGCGACGCCGAGCCCCGTGGCGAGACCGCCGATCAGCAGGGCCACGGCCCGGTTGCGGCCGTAGCCGACGCAGAACACACCGGCGCCGACGACGAGCACGGCGACGACGAGGCTGACGATGGTCAGCGGCACGTTGTAGCGGATGTCGGTGCCGCGCACGGCGAAGCCGAGCATGGCGACGAAGTGCATCGTCCAGATACCGGTGCCGATGGCGGACGCGGCGGTGATCAGCCAGTTGCGCCGGGATCGGCCGGTGGCGGAGAGGGCGCGCACGGTACAGCGCAGCCCGAGGGCGGCGCCGATGACAGCCATCAGGTACGACAGCGCGGGTGTGAGCAGGCCGAAGGCCGCGTGGTCCAGGTGTCCCATGGCTCAGGGACGCTAGCCCGGAGGGGGGCGCGCGCCAGGGGCGCAGTTCGAAAGCTGCTGGAATATGACAGGTAGATGTTTCTGAACGATCGTGCCGCGCTCGAACGTGTGCACAGTGCGGTCATGTGCGGGGGCGGCGGAGCGCGCGCGTGGCGAGACCGCGGGCAGCCGGCGGCGGACCGCGTGTGGCCGGACCTCCGGGCGCCGCCGGGTTCGCGGCGGAATCGAATGGACACCGCCGGTGAGGAAACCCGCGGCGCCACCGCCGTGACGTACCCGCACCGTATGGCGGATCATGGGGCCATGGCCGTCGACCGCTCAGCGCATGACCACACCCGCGTCCAGGAGTTCTTCGGCGTCCGGGCCGCGGACTGGGACAGCCGTTTCCCCGACGACGGCCCCGCCTACGCCGCCGCGGTCGGGGAGATGGGCCTGCGCCCCGGTGACGCGGTGCTCGACGCGGGCTGCGGCACGGGGCGTGCCCTTGAACCCCTGCGGGCCACCGTGGGCCCGACCGGAGTGGTCCTCGGCGTCGACCTGACCCCGGAGATGCTGCACCGGGCCCGGCTCGCCGGACGTGACCGCAGCGGCCGGCTGCTGCTCGCCGACGTGGCCCGGCTGCCTCTGACCGACGGCTCGCTCGACGCGGTCTTCGGCGCGGGGCTGATCTCTCACCTGCCGGATCCCGCCGAGAACCTGCGGGAACTGGCCCGGGTCGTGCGGCCGGGCGGCCGGCTCGCCCTGTTCCACCCCGTCGGCCGCGCCGCGCTCGCCGCGCGCCAGGGCCGCCGGATCACCGACGACGATCTGCGGGCCGAGCCCAACCTGCGTCCCCTGCTGGCGGGATCGGGCTGGCGGATGACGTCCTACGTCGACGAGGACGACCGCTTCCTCGCGCTGGCGGCCCGTCAGGAGCGCTTCCCGGGCAGCTGATCGACGGCACAGCACCCGGGTCCGGCGGCACGGCACCGGCGTCCGCTGCCGACCGGGAACGCTGCCGTAAGCGCTCTCGTCGCCGTTCGAACGGGGCCCGACGGTGGAACACTTGAACTGATCGGCGGCGTCCGGCCGCCCCGGAGAAGGTGGTCACCGTGCTCGCTCGGCTCCGTAGTTACCTCGCCTCCCGTCCGTCCCGGGCGAAGGCACCCGGGCCGTCCGCGCGACAGCACAACCTGTTCGAGGCGGCCGCGACCTATGTGACGGCGTCCATAGAGGAAGACGACGACCGCCTGGACGAGGCGGCCGGCTGGGTCGCCCCGGACGCCCTCGTCTTCGGGGTCAACCAGCTCGCCTGCCGCGCCGTGGTCGCTCTCGCCCGCGAGCGGAACGAGCCGGTCGAGGTGGTCGCGCGCGGGCTTCTGGGTCTCCCGGGGGCCCAGCCCGCCGGATCGAATTAGCGGCCGCCGCCACTCGACGCGCGGGTTACCCACTGGTTAAGGTGCGCCGACGAAACGATGGGATGGGGAGGTGGCCGTGGCCGGGGCGGAAGACACCGTCGACGACGACTCGCTGTATGTACTGACCGCGGTGCTGCTCACGCCGGCGCAGTTCCCGAGCGTGCTCGGCGACGACTACCCGGCCGCCTGCCAGGCACTGGGCCTGGAGCCGTACGAGGAGGGCTACGGGCTGGTTCTCGGGCAGGACGCCGGGGGCGCGCGCTGGACGGTCGTGGTCGACGACGTGTCGCTCGTGGCCGTCGCCATCGCCTCCTGGGACTGCGGCATGGAGTACGACCTGTCGCCCGACGAGCACAGCGTGGTCGCGGCACTGCCCGGCTGGCCGCTGGCGGTCGCGGTCGCCGCGCCCGGGGTGCCGGCCCCGCACGACCCCGCCCCCGAGGAGGGTGACCGGCCGCCGCTCGCCCCGCCGGACATGGACACCTGGGGTCCCGCACAGCGCCGGCTGGGCGCCGACGAGGTCGCGCTGCGGTGGGCGCAGTGGCGGGGGCAGATCGACGACGACGCCGCGGGGACGTCCGCCGACGCTCCGGAGGACGGGAGCCGGCAGCCGCGCGAGCAGGTGCGCCGCGTCCTGGAGCAGGCCAGGGCCTATGTGGAGTCGGCGCCGCCGCCCGGCCGGGTGCGCTCCTCCTTCGCCCCTGGCGGGGCCCGGATGCTGCGCGCGGACGGCCCCGGCTGGTCGATGGTCGCCAAGACCGACGACATCGCCTTCCTTCTGCTGGACGAGGAGCCGGGCGAGGTGGTGCCGGTGGGCCGCGGCCCTGAGCTGCCCGGGCTGCTGGAGGCGCTGGAAAGGGTGGCCGTCCACCCCTCCTGAGCCGGGGCCGTCCACCCCTCCTGAGCCGGGGGGGCCCTCCCCCCTCCTGAGCCGGGGCCGTCCCCCACCCGGACCACGGCGAGCAGGGCGTCACCCGCTCTCCGGGAGCCCGTCCCGGTCCCGTGGCGCGACGCGCGCCCGCAACGCGCCCGGCCGGAGACCGCCACCGGAGCCGCCCCGGTGCTCCCGCTCGACGCGAGAAGGCCCGCTCCGCCCTCGATGGGGGCGAAGCGGGCCTCGGGTCGTCAGGGCGCCGCCGCGGCGGTGCTCAGCGGCCGATCTCCTTACGGGAGACGCGCCGCAGCCTGCGGCGCTGGCTCGGGTCCAGCATCAGGTACGCCACCGCCGGCACGCCGAGCACCACCAGCAGCGACAGCCAGAATCCGAGCAGCGGCATCAGGAGCAGGCCGACGGCCACTCCCCCGATCACGATCTTTGTGCGTGTCGACATTTCGACGCCTCCTCCGCGGCTGTGGCCGCTCCTGCTGTGAGAACGTGCGCACTCGCCCCACGGTTCCACTATGCGGTCCCGCGCGGCTTTTCCACTATGCGGTCTGCCGCAGGGGCTCGCCGACCTCGTGCAGGTGGGTGAGGGCCTGGCGGTAGGACTCGACGAGCCCGGTCTCCGTGAACGGGATGCCCAGCGCCCGGCAGTGCGCACGCACCAGCGGCTGGGCGAGCCTCAGGTGGGGCCGGGGCATGCTCGGGAAGAGGTGGTGCTCGATCTGGTAGTTGAGGCCGCCGAGGAACCAGTCCGTGACGTGGCCGCCGCGGATGTTGCGGGAGGTGAGGACCTGCCGGCGCAGATGGCCCCAGTCCTTGCCGGTCTCTTCGTCGGGCATCTCCATCCCCTTGTGGTTCGGGGCGAAGGCCATACCCAGGTGAAGGCCGAGGACCATCTGGTGCACGAGGGCGAACAGCACGGCCTGGCCGACGGGCATGGCGGCCAGCAGCAGGGCGGCGTACCCGGCGACGTGAGCGAGCAGCAGCACGCCTTCGAGGACACGCTCCCCGCGCTTCTGGCGGCCGCCGGCGCGGGAGAACACGGCCTGGAAGCCGTAGATCTTGAGGGCGATGCCCTCGAGGGTGGTCAGCGGGAAGAACAGCCAGGCCTGGTGGCGGGTGAGCCAGCCACGCAGTCCGGCCCGGCCGGCGACGTGCTTGTCGCTGAAGACCAGGACGTCGGCGGCGACGTCGGGGTCCTTGTCCACGTGGTTCGGGTTGGCGTGGTGCCGGTTGTGCTTGTCGTTCCACCACTCCTGGCTCATGCCGAGGAGCAGGTTGGCGTGCACGAGCTGGATGATCCGGTTCTTGCGGCGGTCCGCGGCGATCTGCGCGTGGCCGGCGTCGTGACCGAAGAAGGCGGCACGGGTGGAGAAGAGCGCCAGCAGCGGCGCCAGGAGCAGCACCCACCAGGAGCCCCCGGCCAGCACCACGCCGGTGACGACGGCGGCGAGGGCCAGGAGGTTCACGGTGATGCCACGCGCGTACCAGCCGGTGCGGCGCTCCAGCAGACCCTGTTCCTTCACCGTGCGCAGCAGTGGTGCGAACTCGCTGCCCGCGCCGGACCGGCGGCTTCGGGGGACCTCGGTGGCGGCGGCAGTGGGCGGGGAAAGGGTGGCTGTGCCCTGGGGCATGGTGGGTCTCCGGTCTGTGGACGGCGGGGGTGCCGGACGCGCGCGAAAGAAGGTGGCTGCGCCGGATGCGCGAACTGTCCGACTGCTCCGGCCTGATAAACGTATGGACCGGGGGCCCTTGGGGGCGATGGCGCCACCACCCGGGCTCGGCGGGGGCAATCCCGCCCGTCGGGGTGGCGCTGGCTGTACCCCCGACGGTACGGCAGACCCGTCGACAGCGTGGAGTGAGCCACATCACCGGGTGACGGCCGCCGTGAACGTTCCGCGGTGGTGTACCCTCGGCGCTTCCGTCCTGCGGTAGTCAAATTTGAGGAATGCGTCATCGTCGTGCATGTGCTCCCTTCGGCAACCTCCTCCCCCGCCGTCGACTCCCCTGCCCTTCACGCCCTCGCCACCTGCTCGGTCGTCTTCCTCCCGGGTGATCCCGCGCGCACGGGCCGGGTCGCGTTCTGGCGCTCCGACGGCAAGGAGCTTCCCGTCGACGACGACACGCTCGCCCCGCTCACCGTCGTCACGTCCGGCCTCCGCACGGCCACCGTGCCGGCGCTGCTGCTGCCCGTACCGGAAGCACTGCCCGTCCTGACCCGCGCCCGCACCGCTGCGGACTCCCGCGGATCCGCGGCCTTCTGGGGAGCGGCCTCGCTCCTCGCCCTCCAACTCGCCGCGCGCGGACTGCTCCTGCCCGGCCTGAGCCCCACCGGCATGGACGCCTGGCGGATGGGGCCGCTCACACCCGAGGACCTGGAACGGATGCGGACCCTGGCGGCCTCCATGCCGCCCGCCGCGCACGCCGTACCCGTGGACGGACCGGCCGGGACGCTCTCGCTGCCCGAACCGGAGTGCCTGCTGCGCCAGTTCCTCGACGCGGTGGCGGACGGGCTGCCCCGCTCCCCCGCCGCTCCGCTCGCCGCCGAAGGACCGGCGTTCGCCGTGCCCGAGGCGCAGCATCTGCCCGGACTGCGCGCCTGGGCGGCGGACATCGCCGCCGGGCACGACGCGGGGGTGCGGCTCTCGCTACGGGTCGAACTGCCGGGCCTCGAGGACACCGGCCCGGCGGACGACGCTCCTCGGTTCCGTGCCGTGCTGCAGATCCACAGCGTCAGCGACCCGGCGCTCGTGGCCGACGCCGCCGACGTGTGGGCGGGTTCCGGCTCCTCGGCCGCCGCGTTCGGGCCGCGGGCCCGGCTCGACGCTCTCCTCGCGCTGCGCCGGGCGGCCCACGCCTGGCCGGCGCTGGCGCCCCTGCTGCACGCAGCCGTTCCGGACGCCGTCGACCTCGCCGACGAAGAGGTCACCGAGCTGCTGGGCGAAGCGTCAAGGGCGCTCGCGGCAACCGGGGTCCAGGTGCACTGGCCCCGGCAGCTCGCCCGGCGCCTGACCGCGCGCGCCGTGATCGGCCCGCCCGACGACGGTGAGCAGGCATCGGGCCAGGATTCGTCGGGGCTCCCGTCGTTCCTGTCGGCGGACGCCCTGCTGTCTTTCAACTGGCGTTTCGCCCTGGGGGACGACCGGCTCACCCGGGCCGAGCTGGACCAGCTGGCGGAGGCGGGCCGGCCGGTCGTCCGGCTGCGTGACGAGTGGGTGCTGATCGACCCGGCGGAGGCCAGGCGCGCCCGCGAGAGCCAGGACCGCAAGCTGTCCCCCGTCGACGCGCTCGGCGCCGTGCTGACCGGCACGGCGGAGGTCGACGGACGTACGGTCGACGTCGAGGCGTCCGGCGCGCTCGAACGCCTCCGCGAACGGCTCGCCGAACCGGAGGGCGGACCGCAGGAGATCGGGCAGCCGGCGGCGCTCCGGGCGTCGTTGCGCGACTACCAGCTGCGCGGGCTCAACTGGCTGCACCGGATGACGTCGCTCGGCCTCGGCGGCTGCCTGGCCGACGACATGGGGCTCGGCAAGACCATCACCCTCATCGCGCTCCATCTGCACCGGCAGACCGACCCGGCGGCCGCCGGTCCGACCCTCGTGGTCTGCCCGACGTCCCTGATGGGCAACTGGCAGCGGGAGATCGGGAAGTTCGCCCCCGGCACGCCCGTACGGCGCTTCCACGGCCCCGCCCGGTCCCTCGACGGGCTCGGTGACGGGGAGTTCGTCCTCACCACGTACGGCACCATGCGCCTCGACGCGGCCCGGCTCGCGGAGGCCGAATGGGGCATGGTCGTCGCCGACGAGGCGCAGCACGTCAAGAACCCCTACTCGGCGACCGCCAGGCAGCTGCGCACCATCGACGCGAAGGCACGTGTGGCGCTCACCGGAACGCCGGTGGAGAACAATCTGTCCGAGCTCTGGGCGATCCTCGACTGGACCACCCCCGGCCTGCTCGGGCGGCTCGGCACCTTCCGCAGCCGTTACGCGCAGGCCGTCGAGGGGGGCGCCGACCCCGCCGCCGCCCGGCGGCTGGGCGCCCTGGTGAGGCCCTTCCTGCTGCGCAGGCGCAAGTCCGACCCCGGCATCGCGCCCGAGCTGCCGCCCAAGACGGAGACCGACCGCGAGGTGTCGCTGACGGCCGAACAAGCCGGCCTGTACGAGGCGGTGGTGCGCGAGACGCTCGCCGCCATCTCCGGGGCCGGCGGCATGGAACGGCGTGGCCTGGTGGTCAAACTCCTCACCGCGCTCAAACAGATCTGCAACCACCCGGCGCAGTACCTCAAGGAGGAACGGCCCAGGATCGAGGGACGCTCCGGCAAGCTGGAGTTGCTCGACGAACTGCTGGACACCATCCTCGCCGAGGAGGCGAGCGTGCTCGTGTTCACCCAGTACGTGCAGATGGCGCGGCTGCTCGAAGGGCACCTCGCCCGGCGCGGGGTGCGGACCCAGTTCCTGCACGGCGGCACACCGGTACCCCAGCGGGAGGCGATGGTGAACCGCTTCCAGAACGGCGAAGTGCCCGTGTTCCTGCTGTCGTTGAAGGCGGCAGGCACGGGCCTGAACCTCACCCGGGCCGAGCATGTGGTGCATTTCGACCGCTGGTGGAACCCGGCGGTGGAGGCGCAGGCGACCGACCGCGCCTACCGCATCGGGCAGGACCGGCCGGTCCAGGTGCACCGGCTGATCGCCGAGGGGACGATCGAGGACCGCATCGCACAGATGCTGGACCGCAAGAAGGACCTGGCCGACTCGGTGCTCGGGGCCGGCGAGGCCGCCCTCACCGAACTGACCGACGCCGAACTGGCCGACCTGGTGGAACTGCGAGGAGCGGGACGATGACGGGACCCGAGGCACTGACGCGCACCTTCGACGCGCTCCCGCCCGCGCACGGCAGGGGCTTCGCGCAGACATGGTGGGGGCAGGCCTGGCTCAAGGCCCTTCAGGACACCGCCCTCGACGGCGAGCAGCTGAAGAAGGGCCGTCGGCACGCACGGGAGGGGGCGGTCGGCGCGGTCACCGTCCGCCCCGGCCGGATCACCGCGGTGGTCCGGGACCGCGACGGCACGGCGTACCGCAGCGACGTACTGCTCCAGGAACTCGACGAGCAGGACTGGGAACGCTTCCTCGACATGGCCACCGACAGCGCGGGGCACATCGCCGCGCTGCTCGACCGGGACATGCCGCCGCATCTCGTGGAGGACGCCGCGGCCGCCGGGGTGGAGCTGCTGCCGGGGATCGGTGACCTGGAGCCGGAGTGCACGTGCGACGCCTGGGACCACTGTCCGCACACGGCCGCGCTCTGCTACCAGGTGGGGCGCCTGCTGGACCAGGACCCGTTCGTCCTGCTGCTCGTGCGCGGGCGCGGGGAGCGCCGCGTGCTGGACGAACTTCAGCTGCGGAGCGTCGCTCGGGCGAACGCGCCGGGGGTGGTCCTGGCGGACGACGAGGAGGGGGCGGCGGCGCCGGCGGGGGTGCGCGCCGACGAGGCGTTCGCGGCGGGCGGCATCCTGCCGCCGCTGCCCGCTCCGCCGACGCTGCCGGACGAGCCCGGACCCGCTCCGGCCCTCGACACCGGGACGGCTCCGGCGGGCGGGCCCGACGCCGCGGCGCTGGAGTTCCTCGCCGCCGACGCGGCGGCACGCGCACACCGGATGCTGGCCCAGGCTCTCGCGCCCGGCCATGCCGGGCAGGCTCCGGAACCCGTCCTGACGCGGGACGAGGACGCGGTGCGGATGGCCGCGTCGGTGCCCGGACCGGTGATCGCCGCACGGCTCGCCGCCGGCACGGAACGCACCCGCGGCGAACTGGACCTCGCGGTCCGGGCGTGGCGCTACGGCGGGGCCGCCGGACTGGCGGTGCTCGAGGAGGACTTCGTACCGGACGAGGAACAGCGGTCGCGTGCGGCGAGCGCACTGGCGGCCGCCTGGGCGGCGGAGCCGGACCGGCCTCGGCTGCGCCCCTCGGGCCCCGCGCGGTGGACGGTCGTCGGAACCGGGGAGCAGCTGCGCCTGGGCCGCGACGGGAACTGGTGGCCCTTCCGTAGGGAACGGGACGCCTGGGCGCCGGCCGGCCCGGGGTCGCCCGACCCGGCGCAGGCCCTCGCGGACGCGTCGCGCGAGGGCGACTGACACACCGTGGGGTGAGGGCTCCGGGACGGCGCGGGCGTCCCGGAGCCCGTACGCACGACCGGCCCGGACGGATCCGTACGTACTCCCGCCCATACCCGCGCGAACGACCGGGCGCCGCCCCGAGCGGTCGCCAACTCCGTTGGCACGTTGCACAGTTGACGGCCACGGCGTTCTTCCGCCGGTCACCGGGGCGCCAGTACCGTGGTGCCCCGAGGCTCTCACCGGCCTTGTCCTGCCGTGTCCCCGCACACCCACCGGGAGAAGGCCCATGGACCGCAGATCCCTGCTCCGGGGCGCCGCCGCGACGGCCGCCGCGCACGCCCTGATGCCCGCGACCCGCGCGCAGGCGGGCACCACCGCGGTGACGGACTACCCGGCCGCCGAGTGGCAGCCGGCCGCGTCCGCCAACTACACCGCTTCCAGCAGGCCCACGGCCTATCCGGTGCGGTACGTCGTCGTCCACGTCACCCAGGAGACCTACGCGGACACGCTCGCCATCTTCCGTGACCCGGCGAGGCGGGTGTCCGCGCACTACGTGGTGCGTTCCTCCGACGGACACATCGCACAGTGCGTGCGGGAGCGCGACGTCGCCTGGCACGCGGGCAACTGGAACTACAACACATGGAGCATCGGCATCGAGCACGAGGGCTGGGTGGACCGGCCCGCGTACTTCACCCATGCCCTCTACGAACGGTCCGCGGCGCTCACCGCGTCGGTCTGCGACCGGTACGGCATCCCCAAGGACCGGGCGCACATCATCGCCCACTCGGAGGTGCCCGGCGCCACCCACACCGACCCGGGCCCCCATTGGGACTGGGTGCGCTACATCCGTCTCGTCAACCTCTCCTGACCCGGCGGCGGTCCTCGCGGATCAGCGGTCCCGGTCCGGCGGTTCGACGACGAAGACAGGGATCTCCCGTTCGGTCTTCTGCTGATAGCCCTCGTAGTCGGGGAACGCCTCCACGGCGCGCGCCCACCACACGGCCTTCTCCGCGCCGCTCACCTCACGCGCCGTCATGTCCCTGCGCACCGGACCGTCCTGGAGCTCGACCTGTGGGTGGGTCTTGACGTTGTAGTACCAGACCGGGTGCCTGTGCGATCCGCCCTGGGAGGCGACCAGGGCGTACGCGCCCGCGTGTTCGACCCGCATCAGCGGTGTCTTGCGGATCTTTCCGCTTCTGGCGCCGCGCGTGGTGAGGACGACGACCGGCATCCCGCGCAGCGTGGTGCCGCGCGTACCACCGGACTTCTCGTACTCCTCGACCTGATCGCGGACCCATTGTTCGGGGCTCGGCTCGTACTCACCCTCGAGTGGCATTGCGTTCTTCCCATCGCCTGTGGCTCTGCCGTCGGTCCGGCACCGGTACGCCGTGCGGATGCCCGGTCTGCGGGCTGCTTACTCAGGGCCGCAGGCTCCCGACGACGTTGGCCGTGGCCGCGATGCCCTCCTGGATGGTCGGCGCCATGCTGGTGCCCGCCAGGAAGAAGCCGAGCAGCGCACAGACGACCGCGTGGCTCATCTTCAGCCCTCCGCTGCGCAGGAAGATCACTGCGAGCACCAGCAGGAGCAGCACCACCGAGATCGAAATGGCCATCGCCAACCTCCTTCGCCGCGCCGGAATTGCGGCATTCGGCGGCCAGTCTGGCGCAGCGGAGGTCCCGTACGGCCGACTGGCGTGTCCGCCGTACGGGTGCATCTCGGAGATCCGGCGGAAAGGGTGGTCACCCGCGGTCGTGAACGCGCAGGAAGCGCTCCAGACCGGCCAGATCGTCGGTGTTGATGTGGTCGGCTCCGGCAGCGAGCAGTTCACGCCACACGGCGTCGCGGGCCGGCCCCTCGAGGTCGGGTGTGGCCCAGAAGCGGACCCGCTGGGAGCGCCGGTGGGCCGTGGCGACGAGAGTGCGCAGCTTCTCGCGTTCCGCGGCGGGGAATTCACCGGTGCCGAGCCAGCTGAAGCTGTGCGTCCAGTTGCTGGAGATCAGCGGGATGAAGGAGGCCGGAGCGGGCTCGGCCGCGGCGAGGTCGTCGAGGCGGCCGTCGTAGAACGCGTACCGCACCCGCTGCGTCTCCATCGGGGCGCGGGCCGCACGGTCCCCGGAGACGACCGGGGTGACGGCGCCGAGGCGCACGTGCCCGTGGGCGCAGCTGCTCAGCATGCGCCGGTACTGCCGGAGTTGGCGGTCGAGTTCCAGGTAGGCCGCGACGCCGTCCGTCTTGATGTCGATCAGCAGCTGGACGGGGCGGCGGCGGCCCGGGTACACGCTTCCGTGGTTGGCGCGCACCCGGGCGAGCAAGGGGTCGAGGTAGAGCGAGCGCAGGGTACGTGCGGGGTCGAGTTCGGCCGGTTCGTGGGCGACGAGCAGTTCGCCGTCGACGAGGAAGATGTCTGCCTCGACGCTGGTGAAGCCGTGCGACAGCGCGTCGTGCAGGGGGCGTTCGTGCAGATAGTCGTTGTGCGCGTGCGCCCGGCGCAGCGGCGCCGGGCCGTCCGGTGCGCCGCCGCGCGCCGCGGCGCGGGCCTGGGACGGCACCGCGACGGCACCGGCGAGTGCGGCGGCGAGGGTGGTGACGGCTCTGCGACGAGTGGTCGGCACGAATGACCTCCGGGCTCTGCGGGTCGGGAGGGACACCGGTGAGTATCCGCCGGACCGGCCTCAATGTGCAGAGTGGCACCAGGAGTTCGGCCATTCGTCATGTGCGGCGTCCGTCCTCCATGGCCGGCGCCCCGACGTCGGGCGGCCCGGATGTCAGGCCTGTGCGATACGGGACCACTCGACCGTCCGGTCGCACCAGCGGTCGAGCAGGACGCGGTCGTGGCCCACCGCGAGCAGACCGGCGCCGTGTTCGCGGCGGTAGTCCTCGACGACGTTCACCAGCGCGGCGGTCGTCGACGCGTCGAGCATGGCCGTCATCTCGTCGCAGACCAGCCAGCGGGGCCGCAGCACCAGCGCCCTGGCCAGGCAGGCGCGTTGGAGCTGTCCGTCGCTCACCTCGTGCGGCCGCCGGCCGAGGAGTTCGCCGGTGAGACCCACGGCCTCGGCCGTCTCCAGCGCGCGGGCGGCGGCGTCGGCACGGCTTCGGCCGACCGCCCGCAGGGGCTCCGCGATCACCTCACGGAGCCGCAGGCGCGGATCCGCGGAGAGCCTGGGCTGCTGGAAGACGACACCGACGGCGGTTCGCAGGGTACGCGGGGCGGCGTGGCGCCATCCGTTGACCGGTTCGCCGTCGATGACGACCTGACCGGCGGCGGGCCGGTGCAGCAGGGCGGCGACCTTCGCGAGGGTCGACTTGCCGCAGCCGCTGGGCCCGAGCAGGCCGACCGCCTCCCCGGGGGCGACGGTCAGGCAGGCGCCGCGTACGACCGGCTCGCGACGGTCGTACCCGGCGGTGATGTCCCGCAGTTCAAACATGCCGGTCCTCCGGGTGGTGGCAGGCGACGTCTCCGGCGAGCCGTGGCAGGACCGTGCAGGCGTCGTCGGCCCACGGGCACCGAGGGGCGAACGCGCAGCCGGCCGGCAGGTCGCCCAGCTCCGGCGGCAGGCCGGGGATGGGGGCGAACTCCCTTTCCGGCAGGGCGTTCAGCAAGCCGCGCGCATAGGGGTGGCGCGGTCCGGGGCTGCCGAAGAATGCCTCGGCGGAGGTGATCTCGACGATGCGGCCGGCGTACATGACGGCGACCCGGTCGGCCGTCCGGGCGGCTGCCGCGAGGTCGTGGGTGATCAGCAGGAGTGCGTGTCCTTCGTCGGCGTGCCGGCGCAGTTCGTCGGCGGTGTGGTCGACGAGTTCCCGGTCCAGGCCCGTCGTCGGCTCGTCGGCGAGCAGCAGCGGCGCGTCGCCGACGAGCGCGATCGCCGTGGCGGCGCGCTGTGCCAGTCCCCCGGAGAGCTCGTGCGGGTACCGGTCGAGGTGCCCGGCGGGGAACGCCGCCCGTGCCGCCGCCGTGAGGGCGGCGTCGCGGGCGTCGGTGCCGCGCAGCCCGGTCAGCGCGCGCACGGTCTCGGCGAGTTGCGCGCCGACGGTGCGCACGGGGGTGAGGTGCGCGGCGGGACTCTGGGGGACGAGCCCGATCCGGCGTCCCCGTACGGTGCGTGCGAGGGTGCGTTCGCCGGCGCCGAGCAGTTCCACGCCGTCGACGACGGCGGACCCGGCGGTCCGGGCGTTCGCCGGGAGCAGTCCGAGGAGGGCGGAGGCGAGGACGGACTTGCCGCAGCCGCTCTCTCCGACGAGTGCGAGGCATTCGCCGGCCGCGAGGTCGAACGTCACGTCGTTGACCGCTGCCACATGCCGCCCGTCGCGCATCGTGAAGCGCACCGACAGTCCGCGCACGGCGAGCACGCGCCGCGCCACGAAGGAAGCGGAAGAAGCGGAGGAGCCGGAAGAGGCGGCCGGGGTCTCGGTGCCCACGGCCGGCGACGGGTCGGTGGACGGCGCGGTCACAGCATCAGCTCCGATCGGCGGCGAGGGTTGAGCCGTTCGCGCCAGGCGCCGGCCAGCCCGGCCACGGCGAGCGTGGGGATGATCAGGAACAGCCCGGGGAACAGCGTCGGCCACCAGTCGCCGGCGAGCAGCGAACCGCGGGCGGACTGCACCAGGTTGCCGAGGCTCGCCTGGTGGGTCGGCAGGCCGAGGCCGAGGAACGACAGCGCCGATTCGTGCCACATCGCGTGCGGCACCATCAGTACGGCCGCGAGTCCGGCCTGCGGGAGCACCCCTGGCAGCAGATGCCGCGCGGCGACCCGCCACCGTGTCGCGCCGCCGCTGACGGCCGCGTCGATGTACGGGCGTGCGCGCAACGACAGCACTTCGGAGCGGACGATGCGGGCCGTGGAGAGCCAGTGCGTCAGCGCGACGGACACGATCACGGGCCAGACCGCCGGGCGGAACATGGCCACGACGAAGATCCCGAGCAACAGGTGCGGCACCGAGGAGAAGGTGTCCACCAGTCGCATCAGGGCCCGGTCGGTCCAGCCCCCGAACACCGCGGCGGCCGCGCCGACCACGGTGCCGATGACGGTGGCGGCAAGGGCCGCGACCAGCCCCACGAGCAGCGACACCCGAAGTCCGTAGACGCAGCGCAGCAACAGGTCGCGGCCGACGTCGTCGGTGCCGAAGGGGTGGGCGAAGGACGGCGGCCGCAGCTTCATCGACAGGTCGACGGCCTGTTGGTCGAGCTGCACGAGGGGCGGTACGAGCAGGACGGCCAGCGCCACGGCCGCCACGGTCACGGTGGACACGGCGACGCGTACGGTGCGGGTGGAGCGGCGGGTGCGGCCCTGGGACTTCCAGTCGAGGTCAGCCATCGAAGCCCACCCTCGGGTCGGCCAGTCCGTACAGCAGGTCGGACAGGAGGTTGCCGAGCAGGACGGCCGCCGTCGCGAGCACCGTGAGGGCGGCGAGCAGCGGGAAGTCGACGGAGGTCGCGGCCTGAACGGTCGCGGCGGCGATGCCCGGCCAGCTGAAGACGGTCTCCACCAGCAGGGCTCCGGTGATGAGTTCGGGTACACGGGAGCCGATGAGGGTGAGCATCGGCAGCATGCCGGAGCGCAGCGCGTGGCCGAGGAGGACGGTGCGCTCGGCCAAGCCGCGTGCGCGGGCGCCGCGCACCGGGTCCTCGTCGAGGGCGTCGCCGACGCCTTGGCGGACGTAAAGGAAGAACCACGGCAGCTGACTGACGCCGAGGACCGCGGCGGGCAGCACCAGGTGCCTCGCCACCTGTCCGGCGGTCACGGTGTCACTGGCGGTGTCGGTGAGCCCGCCGGCCGGCAGGACGCCGAGTTCGAGCGCGAAGAACCAGATCGCGAGGAGGCCGAGCCAGAAGGCGGGTGCGGCTTCGAGGGTGTACGCCAGTGAGCTGACGCACCGGTCGAGGAGTCCGCCGCGGCGGCGGGCGGCGAGCACACCGAGGGTGGTGCCGAGCACGATGGCCAGCGCGAAGGCGGTGAGGGCGAGCAGCGCGGACCAGCCGATCCGCTCGGCGATCACGTCGGCGACCGGCTGGCGCATCACGCTGGAGTCGCCGAGGTCGCCCGTCAGGGCCGAGGTCAGCCAGTCCCACCAGCGGGTGACGAGCGGCTGGTCCACGCCGAGGTTGGCGCGGATCTGGTCGAGGTTCTCCTGCGAGGCGGTGAGGCCGGCGCTGCCGGTGTACGCCTTGACGGGGTCGAAGGGCGAGGCGGCGGCCACGGCGAAGACCGCGAAGGTCACGGTGAGCAGGACCGGGACGGCGAGCAGGGCCCGGCGTCCCGCCATCCGCGCCATCGCCGCGGCGGGGAGGGCGCGTTTCACTTCTTCGGCGTCCAGTCCTCGACGTTCCACCAGGGGCCGGAGGCCAGGCCGTGGTCGTGCGGCTCGACCTGGGTGGTGAGGCCGTCCCACGTGTCGTCCACGACGTACAGGTGGTCGATGTGGGTGAGGAAGGTGTATCCGGGGTTCTTCACCAGTTCGTGCTGGACGGTGTCGTACGCGGCCTTGCGGAGGGCCTTCTCGTCGCTGCGGCGGCCGGTGTCGAGGGCCTTGTCGACGGCCGGGTTGTCGTACCGGGCCATGTTGTTGAAGCCGTCGCCGGCGAGGGCGGAGTTGAGCAGCAGGTACTGGTCGAAGTCGGGGTCGCCGGGCGCGCCGCCGCCGGCGAGCACGGCGTCGTGCTCCATCCGCGGTTCGATGACCTCCCAGGTGCCCGCCTTGGTGGTGATGTCGATGCCTGCCTTCTTGGCGTCGGAGGCGTAGGCGAGGGCGTGGTCCTGGCGGAGTTTGTCGCCGGTGAGGTACCACAGCGGGAACGCGGCGCGGACGCCGTTCTTGACGCGGACGCCGTCCTTGCCGGGCTTCCAGCCGGCCTCGTCGAGGATCTTCTTCGCGCCCGCGAGGTCGTGGCGGCGCTCTGTCCCCTCGGCGAACCATTCGCTGCCGGTGGGGACCGGGCCGTAGGCGGGCTTGCCGGCGCCGTCGAGGATGCTGTCCACCATGGCGCGCCGGTCGACGGCGATGTCGAGCGCCCGCCGCACCGCGGTGTCGCCCGCGACCTTGTTGCCGGTGGGGAGCGTGACGGTCCGGTAGTCGTACGTGGTGGCCCGGTACGTCTTCCTGCCCTGCTCGCCCTCGAATCCCTTGGCGAGGTTGGGCGGCAGGATCGCGCCGTCGAGGTCACCGGCGCGCAGCCGGGTGGCGCGGACGTCGTCGTCCTTGATGATCGCCATGGTGAACTTCTTCACGGCGGGCGCGCCGCCCCAGTAGTCCGGGTTGGCCTTGAAGCTGATCTTCTCGCCCTTGGACCAGCCGGTGAGGATGTACGGGCCGGTCCCGATCGGCTTCGTGGTGAACGGACCGGTGTTGACGTCCTGCCGGCCCGCGATGTGCTCGGGGGCGATGGGCAGGACGGTGCGCTGCGCGAAGGGCGCGTAGGGGTACTTGAGTGTGAAGACGACGGTGTCGTCGCCTTCGGCCCTCACGTCCTTGACCGCGTCGAGCTCGGTCCTGGAGGCGTTGTTGGTCTTCTCGTCCAGGACGGTGCGGTAGGTGAAGACGACGTCCTTGGCGCTGAAGGGCGTGCCGTCGCTGAACTTCACGCCCTCGCGGAGCCTGTACGTGTAGGTGAGGCGGTCGGCGCTGACTTCGGGCAGCTCGGCGGCGAGGGCGGGCCGCAGCCTCATGTCCTGGTCGAAGGCGAGCAGCCCGTCGAAGATCTTGGAGTTGCCGTCCTTGCCGTAGCCGAGCAGCGGGCTGAGGCTGTCCGGTTCGTAGGCGATGCCGACGACCGCCGAGTCCTTCGCGCCCGGCCCCCCGGCGCCGCCGCCCGGGTTCGAGCAGGCCGCCGCGCCGAAGGTCAGCGCGGCGGCCACGGCCGTGGCGGCGGCAGCCCGTATCGATCGGCCCGTCATGAACGTCCACCCCTGTTGAAGATCAGCCGTTATTGCAAACGTCTCGCATTAAACAGCATGTAAAGGGTGCGACGGAACGGGGGGTGTTACGGGCGGGGCTAGGGAGCCTGGAGATCGACGAGGGCCGCCACTGCCTCCTTGTGCCGTCCGGGCGTGCCGAGCGCGATCTCGTCGGCCTTGGCCCGCTTGAGGTACAAGTGGGCGGGGTGTTCCCACGTCATGCCGATGCCGCCGTGCAACTGCACGCACTCCTCTGCCGCGTGGACCGCGACCCGTGAGCAGTACGCCTGGGCGACGGCCACCGACAGCGCCGCCTCGGGGCTGCCGGTCGCCAGGGCGTCGGCGGCGGCGCGGGCGGCCGCCCGCGCGGAGACGACCTCGAGCCACAGCTGTGCCATGCGGTGCTTGAGCGCCTGGAACGAGCCGATGGGACGGTTGAACTGGTGCCGCTCGCCGGTGTGCCGGACCGTCTCCTCCAGGCACCACTCCGCGAGACCGAGCTGCTCGGAGGCGAGCAGGCCGGCCCCGGCGAGCAGGCCACGGCGCACGGCAGCGGTACCCGCCGCGGCGTCCGCCAGTCGCGTCCCGCCGTCCCCGGCGGTGACGGCCGCGAGGGGACGCGTGAGGTCGAAGGGGGTCTGCGGTTCGACGACGGCCTGCGCCGCCTCGACCGCGTACAGCCCGTCGGCCCTGAGCACCAGCAGCACATCGGCCGTCGCCGCGTCGGCGACACCGGTGATGCGCCCGGAGCCGTCGGGCAGCGGGCCGTCCGGCGCCGTGGACAGCGGCACGGCCACAACGGCCGTGCGCCGGCCTTCCGCCAGTTCCGCGAGCAGCGCGGCGACGGCCTCCGTCCCGGTGTCGAGCGCCAGCAGCGCCTGCGTCGCGACGACCGAGCTGGTGAGATACGGCGCGGCGACCACGCCACGCCCCAGTTCCTCCAGCACGACCGCGGCCTCCCGGTGGGAGGCGCCCTGACCGCCGAGCTTCTCGGGGACGAGCAGGCCGGCGGCCCCCATCTCGGCGGCGAGCGAGTTCCACAGCCGCGGGTCGTAGGGCGAACCGGCCTCGGCGCGGACCGCGAGTGCCGTCGTGTCGCCGCGGGCGGCGACGAGGGACCGCACGGCGGCGCGCAGGTCGTCCTCGGTCTCCGAGTAGAGCAGATCCGTCATCGCGCGAGGTCCTTCCAGGCGACGTCCTTGTCGTTGCGCGGCTCGGAGGGCAGCCCGAGGACGCGTTCGGCGACGATGTTCAGCAGCACCTCGGTGGTGCCGCCCTCGATCGAGTTGCCCTTGGACCGCAGATAGCGGTAGCCGGCGTCGCGTCCGGTGAAGTCGACGAGCTCGGGCCGGCGCATCGTCCAGTCGTCGTACAGCAGGCCTTCCTCGCCCAGCAGTTCGACCTCCAGGCCGCTGATCTCCTGGTTGAGGCGGGCGAAGGCGAGTTTCATCGCACTGCCCTCCGGGCCGGGCTGGCCGGCGACGAGCTGCTGGCGCAGCCGCTCCCCCGCGAGGCGGGAGACCTCGGCCTCGACCCACAGGGTCAGCAGCCGCTGATGCAGGTCATGGGTGCGCAGTTCGGGGCGTTCGCGCCAGGTTCTGGCGATGGGGCCGATCATGCCGCCCTCGCGGGGCAGCCGCATGCCGCCGATGGCGACGCGTTCGTTGTTCAGCGTGGTCTGGGCGACCTTCCAGCCCTCACCGACCTCGCCGAGGCGATGTGCGTCCGGGATACGGACGTCGGTGAGGAAGACCTCGTTGAACTCGGCCTCGCCGGTGATCTGGCGCAGCGGCCGGACCTCCACACCGGGGTCGGTCATGTCGCAGATGAAGTAGGTGATGCCCCGGTGCTTGGGCAGGTCGGGGTCGGTGCGGGCGATGAGGATGGCCCAGCGGGCGACGTGCGCGCTGGAGGTCCACACCTTCTGGCCGGTGACGATCCAGTCCCCGGACCCCTCGTCGCGTACGGCGCGGGTGCCGAGCGCCGCAAGGTCGGAGCCGGCCCCGGGCTCGCTGAACAGCTGGCACCACACCTCTTCGCCGGTCCACAGGGGGCGCAGGAAGCGCTCCTTCACCTCCCGCGAGCCGTATTTGAGGATGGTGGGCGCGGCCATGCCGAGTCCGATGCCGATGCGGCGCGGATCGTTGTCGGGCGCTCCGGCGGCGGCCAGTTCGGCGTCCACGACGGCCTGCAGGGAGCGGGGGGCGCCGAGGCCGCCGAGGCCCTCGGGGAAGTGGACCCAGGCCAGGCCCGCGTCGAAGCGCGCCTTAAGGAAGTCGGCACGGTCGGTGGTGGCCGGCGGGTGCGCGGCCAGCAGCTTCCTGGTGAGGTCGAGCAGTTCGGCTGCGTCCGTCATCGGCCCGCTCCGTCCGGAACGACGACCAGGCGGCCGGTGGTGGTGCCGTCGGCGACGCGCTGCACGGCCCCGGCGGCGTCCTTGAAGGCGACCCGGTCGCTGATGAGCGGCTTGATCAGGCCCTTGGCCGCGTAGTCGGTGAGCGTCTGGTGGCAGCGGCCGATGGCGCCCGGGTCCTTGGTGGCGTACAGGCCCCAGTGCAGGCCCATGATCGAGTAGTTCTTGACCAGGGCGTGGTTGAGGGCGGGGGCCGGGATGTCGCCGCTGGCGAAGCCCACGACGACGATGCGGCCCTCGAAGGCCACGCACTTGGCGGACTTGGCGTACGCGTCGCCGCCCACCGGGTCGTAGACGACGTCCGCGCCGCGTCCGCCGGTCGCCTCCTTCACGGCTGCGACGATGTCGTCGGTGCGGCGGTCGATGACGACGTCGCAGCCCAGTTCCCGCGCGACGGCGGCCTTCTCCGCGCCGCCGACGACGCCGATCACCCGGGCGCCGGCCGCCTTGCCGAGCTGCACGGCGGCGCTGCCGACGCCGCCCGCCGCGGCGTGGACGAGCAGCGTCTCGCCCTCCTTGAGGGCGGCCCGGCGGTGCAGCCCGAACCAACCCGTCTGGTACCCGATGTGCAGGGCGGCGGCCTCCGCGTCGTCGAGCGCGTCGGGCGCGGGGAGTACGGCGGCCGCGTCGGCGACCACGTACTCGGCGAGCCCGCCGTTCGGCAGGGCGGGGTTGGCGATGACGCGCCGGCCGTCCTCCGTCTCGCCGCAGACCTCGACCCCGGGGGTGAACGGCAGCGGCGGCCTCACCTGGTACTGCCCCCGGCAGAGCAGGGCGTCGGGGAAGTTGATGTTGGCCGCGCGGACCTTCAGGAGGAGCTGTCCTTCGCCGGGCGTGGGCCGGTCCACCTCTTCGAGCCGCATCACCTCGCTCGGCTCGCCGTTGCGGTGCACTCGCCATGCCTGCATTTCGGGGCCTCCCACACGTTGGGCAGTACTGTGCTGCGCTGCATACTAAGCGGTCGCTTGCCCGTCCGTGAAGACCCCCTCACGCCTCCTTGGGCCTGGCCCGCACATGCATCCGCTCCCCCTGCGGCCCGAAGAGGCTCAGGAATTCGACCGGCCGGTCGTCGGCGCAGCCGAACCAGTGCGGCACCCGGGTGTCGAACTCCGCCGCCTCCCCCGGACCCAGCACCACATCGTGGTCGCCGAGCACCAGCCGCAGGCGTCCCGACAGGACGTACATCCACTCGTAGCCCTCATGGGTGCGGGGCTCGGGCTCCTCACCGAAGACCTTGTGGATCACCTTGTACGCCTGGAGACCGCCCGGTCGCGCGGTGAGCGGGTACATCGTCCGGCCGCCGCGGACGATGGGCTTGGCGCGCACCCGCGGGTCGCCGACGGGCGGCGCGCCGACGAGTTCGTCGAGCGGGACCTGGTGGGCACGGGCGATCGGCAGCAGCAGTTCGAGGCTCGGCCGGCGCCCGCCGGACTCCAGCCGGGACAGCGTGCTCACGGAGATGCCGGTCGCCTCCGACAGCGAGCCGAGGGTGGCCCCCCGCTCCCGCCGGATCCGCCGGAGCCGGGGGCCCACCTCGTTCAGTACGTCGTCCAGGCGCGTGTCGTCGTCACTCATGCACCCATTGCAGGAACAGCAACGCCATTTGTCAAACACACAAAGCGCGCGACGGCAGGCGGCGGTGTCAGCGCCCGAACAGCTCGAACGTGACGGCCGGGCGCCCACCGAAGCGCGGAGCCGCCATCTCGGCCATGCGGGTGAGGAACGTACGGCAGTACTCCTGCGGGTCCTGCTCCGTCAGGCCCTCGATGTACATGCGGTGCTCCAGCAGCGACGCGACGGACCTCTCGAGGCCGGGGCCCGCGTCGACGGCGTGGGTGGGGCTGGTGGAGCCCGCCACCGCGACCCAGCGCACGCCGTCCCAGGGCTCGAGGCCCTGCTCGGAGATGAGCTCGGGGAAGATCCAGCGGTTGCCGGCGTCCGCCGCCGCGTCGAGTGTCGCCCGGCCGACGGCCCGGTGGTCGGGCGTGTTCCAGGCGGTGCCGCCCCAGGTGTCACGGTGGTTGAGGGTGATGACCAGCTCGGGCCGGTGCCGGCGGATGGCCGCCGCGATGTCCCTGCGCAGGCCGGTCCCGTACTCGACGACACCGTCCTTGTGATCCAGGAACTCGACGACGGAGACGCCGACGACGGCCGCGCTCGCCCGCTGCTCCCGCTCGCGCAGCGGCGCACACTCCGCGGGGGCGATGCCGTCGATGCCGGCCTCTCCCCTGGTGGCCAGGAGGTAGGCGACCTCGCGACCCTGGTCGGTCCATCCGGCGATGGCGGCCGCACAGCCGTACTCGAGGTCGTCGGGGTGGGCGACGACCGCGAGCGCGCGCTGCCAGTCGGCCGGCATCTCTTCGAGCTGTTCGGTCTTCTGATCGGTCATGTCCCGCAGGATACGGACCCGCTGATCATGTGTCAGAGCTCCTGGCGGGCGAGTGCCAGCAGCCGGTCCACCACCCGCGGTCCGCTCGCCCGCACTCCGTCGTGCTCGTACTCGTCGGTGACCCAGGTGCGCAGCCCGCGCACGGCACGGGCGGTGCGCAGCGAGTGGGCGGTGTCGACGTACATGTCGTCGTGGTAGACGGCCGCCGCCACCGGCACCTCGTTCGCGGCGAGCCGGGCCGGGTCGTACAGCGGCGCCCAGTCGGTACGGGCGGCGAGCAGCTCCGCGGTCTCGCGCAGCGGCCGCAAGGCGGGGTCCACCTCGAAGTGCCAGGGGTGGACGGTCTCGCCGGTGAACATCAGCGGCCGGTCGCCCTCGAGTGCCGCCGCCGCGTCGAACTCGGGGAACTCGGCGCGCACCCTCTCCGCGGCCCAGTCCGTCGGCCGCCCGCCCTGGGCGTAGATGGCCTCGTGCAGCACCGCGTACAACGGGTTCGCGGCGAAGGAGAGGACCGGGCGTACGCCCTCCTGGAACGCGTCGGACAGTTCGTGGCCCGACGCCGTGCGCACGAAGGCGTTCTCCAGCAGGTAGTGCAGCTGGTGGCTGCCGTCCCCGCCGCCCAGCACGATGCCCAGCGACTGGAACGCCTCCGGCGTGAGGGTGTGGCCGCCGGGCAGCCGCGCCGGGCGCTCCGCGAGATGGGCGGCGATCCGCCGGGCGCGCTCCACGTCCTGCGGGTAACGGGCGTAGTGCGCCTCGACCTTGCGCCGGATGCGCGGGTAGGCGGCCCGGTAGACGTCGTCGGCGTGCGCGTCGAGGGACGGCAGGCCGCCGGTGATCAGGACGGTGTCCAGTCCCTCCGGCGCGGCGGACAGGTAGTGCGTCGCGCAGAAGCCGCCGAAGGACTGGCCCAGCACCGTCCAGGGCGCCCCGCCGGTGAGACGCCGCCGGACCGTCTCGCAGTCGCGGACGATGCTGTCGGCCCGGAAGTGGGCGAGGTGGTCGGCCTGCGCCCGCGGTCCGCCGCGCTGCGCGAGCGTCTGGCGGTTCTGCGGCGTGGAGCGGCCGGTGCCGCGCTGGTCGAGCAGGAGTACGCGGAAGTCCTGTACCGCCCGCCCCAGCCATGCCTGCTTGCCGATGAACCGGCGGACCGCGTTGCCGGGGCCGCCTTCCAGGTACACCAGCCACGGCTTGCCGGTGTCCGGGTGATCGGTGGCGGAGACGACCTCGCGGGCGTAGAGCTCGAGCTGCTCGCCGGCCGGGTCACCGTGGTCGAGCGGGACGGTGAAATGGTGGTCGGTGAGGACGATTCCCGGCTGCCGGTAGCTGGCCACTCCTGCTCCTGTTCCCTTGGGTGCCCCCGCCCGTCCAGTGGATCACAGCGGACGGGCGGGGGCGCCGGGGGGGGGGGCGGGTCGGCCGGATCGGGTCAGCCGGTGGGTGGGTCGGTCGGCCGGATCGGGTCAGCCGGTCGGGAAGTTGTCCGCCGACCTGATCCGGTCACGGACCCAGACGCCGGCGGGCTTCAGCGAACCGGTGCCGGTCCAGGGGCCGTTGTCTGCACAGGTGCCGCTGTTGAACACGGCGCCCGACCTGTTGTCGTCGGAGTAGTTCCAGTTCACCCAGCTGATCTTCTTGCTCGCCATCAGGTCGATGTAGCGCTGCGACATGGTGAAGTCGTTGGCGCCCTCACCGGCGTAGTCCTGGGTGCCGAACTCGGTGACGAACATGGGGACGCGGTCGGCCGCCCGGGACAGGGCGCTCAGGTACTCGTCCTTGTGCGAGGCCGCGTAGAAGTGGAACGTGTACATGATGTTGGAGGCGTTGACCGGGCTGTTCACGACCTCGCTCTCGTTCGAACCCTCGGAGACTCCGAGGGAGGACCAGGCACGGGTGCCGACGAGGACCGGGGTGCCGGCGTCGTAGCGCCGGATGACCGGGATGAGCTCCTCCGCGTAACTCTTGATCCTCGACCAGCTCACGCCGCTGGGCTCGTTGGCGATCTCGTACAGCACGTTGGTCTTGTCCTTGTGGCGCTGGGCGATCTCGGTGAAGAAGGTCTTCGCCCGCGAGAGGTTGTGGTGCGGGTCGCCGGGGCTGAGCATGTGCCAGTCGACGATCGCGTACATACCGCGCGCGGTGGCCTGCTCGATGATCGAGTGGACCTTGTCGGTGAAGCCGCGCGGGTCCGTCTCGTAGCCGCCCTCCTGGACGTACATCGAGATCCGCAGGACGTCAGCCTTCCAGTCCGTGGCCAGGGCGTCGAGCGAGCCGTTGGTGACGCACTGGCTGTACCACTGGAGGCCGTGGGTGCTCATCCCACGCAGCTGGATCGGGTTGCCGTACTGGTTGCAGAGCTTGGTGCCGCAGACCTTGAGCTGTCCGTTGACACCGGCCGGGGTACCGCCGGTGGTGGGGGTGGTCTCGACGGCGAGGTGGTCCACGTTCGGGCCGCCGTCGGATCCGACGGCGGTCGCCCTGATGGTGTTCGTCCCCGCCTTCAGGTCCGCGGTGACGGTGGTCGTGGACCAGGAGGTCCAGGCACCGGTGCCCGGGAAGGCACGGTCGTTGGCGGCGAGCGCGCCGTTGACGGTGATGTCCATCGGCCTGCCGGACGTGGTGCCGTTGGCGAAGCGCAGCTTGAGGCCGACCCGTCCCGCCTCGGCCACGTCGACCGTCCACTGGACATAACTGCCGGCGGTGTTGTCGTAGTTGACGAATCCGCTGCCGGTGAAGCCGGCGTGGTTGGACTCGACCAGACCACGCGAGACGGTCGCGTTCTCGGCCTCGTGGGTGACAGCGGCAACCGCTGCCGGGGCGGGGGCGGGCCGGTCGGGTGCGGGGGCCGCCGGGGCGGCGGGTGCGGTGGTGAGGGTGAGGAGCAGAGCGGCGCCGAGGGCGCCGATGCTGCCCAGGGGGCGTAGCCAGAACCGTGCCGGTCTCATGGGGGACTCCGTTGGCTGGGCGGATAGCCGGACAGGCCGAAGAATCGGCCGGGAAATGATTGGAAGGAAACTTTCCTAACCAGAGGGTTTAGCAGGGGCCCCGCACCCGCGACAAGGGGCATGACAAAACAAGGACCTCCACCCGCCGCTCGCCCGACAGAGACGGGCCGGACCGCGCACGCGGCCGTCCGCCGCTTCCAGCGTGCGGGCGCGAGCCGGTTCGGGCAGGTCAGCGAGGCCGAACGGAGGGCGGGCGCGCCGGCGACCCGGCCGCGGGTCCGACGGCATGCGTCGCCACGGGAGGGCGGTCGACGCATCCCGCCCCCGCCGTTCCACCTGTCGGGCGGCCCTTGCCCCGTGGTGGCGGTCCGTGTTGATCTGCTGACACATCTCGTAGGAAAGGCGGCCCCATGGCCCTGTTCGACCTGCCTCTGCCAGAGCTCCGCGCGTACCGCAGCGCCTCCTCGGAGCCGGAGGACTTCGACACGTTCTGGACGAAGACGCTCGAGGAGGCCCGCAGCCACGACCTCGACGCCCGCTTCGAGCGCGTACCGACCGGCCTGAGCACGGTGGACGTGCACGACGTGACCTTCGCCGGCTTCGGCGGCCACCCCGTGAAGGGCTGGCTGGTGCTCCCCGCCGGCGCAGACGAGCCACTGCCCCTGGTCGTCGAGTTCCTCGGTTACGGCGGTGGCCGCGGGCTGCCGCACACGCACCTGCTGTGGGCGTCGGCCGGGTTCGCGCACTTCGTGATGGACACCCGCGGCCAGGGCAGCGGCTGGTCGGCCGGCAGCACTCCGGACCCGGTGGGCAGTGCGCCGTCCTACCCCGGCTTCCTGACACGGGGCATCGAGGACCCGCACGAGTACTACTACCGCCGGGTGTTCACCGACGCGGTCCGCGCGATCGAGGCGGCACGTTCGCACCCGCTGACCGACGCCTCCCGCACCGCGGCCGTCGGCGCCAGCCAGGGCGGCGGGATCACCCTGGCCGCCGCCGGTCTCGTGCCCGACCTCGCGGCCGTCGCGCCCGACGTCCCGTTCCTGTGCGACTTCCCGCGGGCGACGACACTCACGGACCGCGAGCCGTACCGGGAGGTGGGCCACTACCTGAAGACCCATCGCGGCCGGAGCGAGCAGGCGGCGCGGACGCTGGCCTACTTCGACGGCGTGCACTTCGCGGCACGCGGCCGCGCGCCGGCCCTCTTCTCCGTGGCGATGGAGGACCAGACCTGCCCGCCGTCGACGGTCTTCGCCGCCTTCAACGCGTACGCCCACGAGGACAAGCAGATCGAGGTCTACGACTTCAACGACCACGAGGGCGGCGGTCCGTTCCAGGAGGCCGCCCGGCTGCGCTGGCTTCCGCAGCGGCTGACGACCTGACACCCGGGGCACGGACGCGGCCTTGACCGTGTCCGCAGGAGAGCCTACGTTTCCCGAGAAAGCGCTTACTGTCCCGGCTCGGCGGACCGCCGCCCGACCGAAGGAGACGAATGGTGAGCACGGCTGACCCTGCGGACACGGCTGCCGCCGCGTCGGCGGCCGCTGTCCCTCCCGCCGGTCCGGCCGCCGGCTACGGCGGGCTGCCCGGCGGCATCGGTGTCTCGCGACTGCGGGTCTACGACTGGCCGGCCGCGGACGGCCTGCGCGGCGGCACCCCGCACATCCATCTGACCTGCTCGGAGGGGTACGCCGTGACCGGCGGCCGCGGCGCGGTGCAGACCCTGACCGCCTCCGGCTTCCAGCAGACCGCCCTCGCGCCGGGCGCACTGGTCTGGTTCACACCGGGCACGATCCACCGGCTGGTCAACGAGGGCGGTCTGACCGTCGTGGTGCTCATGCAGAACTGCGGTCTCCCGGAGGCGGGTGACGCGGTGCTCACCCTTCCGCCGCGTCTGCTCGCCGACCCCGCCGCCTACCGCGCAGCCGTGGCCCTGCCGGAGGGCGGGACGGAGGAGGAGCTGGAGCGGGCGGCCCGCCGCCGTCGCGACCTCGCCGTCGAAGGATTCGCCGAGCTGCGCAGCGCGACGGAGGCGGGTGATCCCGAGCCGCTGGCCGCGTTCCACCGGGCCGCCGCGGCCCTGGTTCGGCCGCTCGTCGGCGCCTGGCGCGAGCGTTGGCGCGACGGTGCGGCCGCCGCGGCGTCGGCGACGGCCGCTCAGCTCGACGAGCTGGAGAAGGGCGGCGCGGACCATCTGGCACAGGCTCGGCTCCGGGCCGAACTGCCCTCCGCGCACGGACGTTTCGGCATGTGCGGGCGCCTCGACGTGTACGACATCGGCTGACGGGAGTCGTCCCGACGATGGCCACCTCGCGTCTCGCGGGACGGCCGCGCCGGGCTCAGGACTGTCCCGGTCTCAGGGACCGTACGGCCGTGACGGACCGCACCGCGATCAGCGGCGTCGCAGCCCCAGGACCGCACGGGCTCACCGGCTCGCGGCCGCCCTGTCCTCGCCGCCCGCACGACCATCCCGGCCCCACTCGCCCCACGGACCTCACGCCGGACCGAGTCCAAGGACCGCAGCGACCGCACCGTCATGTGGTGCTTCCCGCCGCTCCCGGGCGGGGCAGGCGGTGCAGCTCGACCTCCGACAGCCTGCCGCCCGACACCCGGGCGGTCATGTACGTGCAGTGCGGCTGGCGTCGGCGGTCGGTCGGCGAGCCCGGATTGAGCAGCCGCAGCCCGGCGGGGGCGGTCGTGTCCCACGGGATGTGGCTGTGCCCGAACACCAGCACATCGAGATCGGGAAAACGCTCGGCGCACCGCCGTTCGCGTCCCTGCGCGGAACCCGTCTCGTGGACGACGCCGATACGCAACCCACCGAGCTCCGCCAGCGCCACCTCCGGCAGACGGGCCCTCAGTTCGGGCCCGTCATTGTTCCCGTACACCGCGACAAGGCGCGCGGAGCACGACTCGAACAGGTCGAGGGTCGCCACGTCGACCCAGTCACCGGCGTGGATCACGACATCTGCCCGGCGGACGGACTCCAGAAGTTCCCCGGGCAGTCGCCGGGCGCGTTTCGGCACATGTGTGTCGGAGGTCAGCAGCAGCCGCATCCCCCCACCATGCGCCGCGCCGGGGCCGATCGCAGCCCCGGTTCCTACCGGCCCGTCCGGCGGATTCAGGATTTCCGGAAAGTCGTGTGCATACCCCTCCGCGAACGGGGCACGAGAAGCTCGAGCGCTCGCCCGGCCCACCCCCCCCTGGCCGCCGGCGAGGCGTCGCGGCCCCGCCCCCACCCCCCCCGGAGGCGGGGCCGCCTTCTGTCCCCCTCCGGCTGCCGCCCGACGGCCGGACGCGACGGTTCCGGCGATCCCGGCGCGGGTGAGCCCTGAAGGTAAACCGGAACCCGCCCGTGACTCGGCGTCCGACGCGGGTACCCGACATGGACAAGCTGCCGGCGACAGCCCCTTGACGAGGGTGTCGCCGGCGGCCCGCCACGACGGCCCCGGCCGGAAGGAAAGGTGAAACCAGTGACCGCTCCTGCGCAACCGCAGCGGGACGAAGGGAAGCCTGTGGGAGTAAGGGCGTACGAAGAGGCCGAAGCGGCGGAACGAGAGCTGCCCGGCCTTCTCTCGTCGCGGGAGGCCCCGCCCGGCTACCGGGACGGGGTGTCGGCGGGATACCGGTGGGCCCTGGGCCGGGACGCCCGTTCGCCCGTCACCGGAGCAGGCGCCCACGGCGTGCCGGACATGGAGCTGCTGACCGCGGAGATCGACGCCGCGGTGGTACGTGAGGACGAGGCCGCCGGCGATCCCGCCACGCGGGACTACGTGCGCGGCGTGCACTCCGCCCTCGCCTGGATCTGCGGTTACAGCGATCGCCGGGTGTGACGCGGCCACCGCCCCGCACGCGGTGCTCGCCCTGAGCGTCGCCCGGTGACGCCGTCGTCCCGTTGACGTGCGCGCTCCCGCGCCGCCTCACCTGCGCCGGCGGTGCCCGCCGGCACCTCGCACCCTGTGGTCCGTCCGGCGTCTCACACCCTCCGGCCTCTCACGCCTTCCGGCCCTCACGGCACGTCACACCTGCGCGGTGCGCGCGATCACCGGCAGCTCATGGGCCTGATGACCGCCGCTGGCGAGCATCCGCACCTCGCTCTGGCCGCTGACCTCGGCCCGCACGATGCCTGTCTCGTCCTCGTAGATCGGGTTGCCGCCCGGTCCTGTCTTGTCGGTGCGCCGCACTACGACCACGTCGTCCACGGCAGCCGCCTGGAAGATGAGCTCGTAGCTCTCCGGATATTCCATGACCGCCTCCCGGTCCCTGCACCGCGCGACCGGGAAACACGTGCCGGCCGCGTGGCACCCTCCTTCCATCGTCACTCCGGCAGGCGGCCCGCGCCTGTCCGGGCAGCGGCCGCCGCGGATACCCGTTTGGGCACCCGCACCGGGCCGTGGAAGGGTGAGCCCGTGACGAAGAACGCGGACACGGGCGCGGAGCGGCTGCTCTACGGATGCATGGGACTGGGCGGGACCTGGGACACGACGCCGTACGGCGCGGCGGACATCGCGTACGCCGAGGCGGCGGTCGAGGCGGCACTCGACAGCGGGATCACGGTGTTCGACCATGCCGACATCTACCGGCACGGCAAGGCCGAGGCGGTGTTCGGCGAGGTACTTTCGCGTGCTCCGGGGCTGCGCGAACGTATCGTCCTGCAGACGAAGTGCGGCATCCGTCTCGCGGACGGTGAACGGCCCGGCATGTACGACCTGCGGGGCGAGAGCATCGTCCGGCGCGTCGAGGAGAGTCTCGGGCGCCTGCGCACCGACGTCATCGACGTACTGCTGCTGCACCGGCCGGACCCGCTGGCCGACCCGGAGGACATCGCACAGGCGCTGGCGTCGCTGCACCGGCAGGGGCTCGTGCGCCGCTTCGGTGTCTCGAACATGAGCGGCCCGCAGATCTCGCTCCTCCAGAGCTTCCTCGGTCTGCCGCTGGCCGCGAACCAGCTCGAGATGAGCCTCCACCGCCGGGACTGGCTCGAAGGGGGCGTTCTCGTGAACACCCCTGAGGCGGCGTCGACCGGATTCCCGCTCGGGACGGTGGAGCACTGCCGCTCGAACGGAATTCGCCTGCAGGCGTGGGGCGCCTTGGCGCAGGGACGCTTCACCGGCCGCCAGGAGACCCCGGCGGAACAGGCGACGGCACGTCTCGTCACGTCACTCGCGGAGGCCAAGGGCACCTCGCCGGAGACGGTCCTGCTGTGGTGGCTCCAGCGGCATCCCTCGCGGATCGCGCCCGTCATCGGCAGTGCGCGGCCCGAACGCATCCGCGCGTGCGCCGACGCCGCGCGACGGGAACCGGAGCTCACCCACGAGGAGTGGTACGGACTCTGGGTCACCGCGCGCGGCGCCGCGCTGCCCTAGCGGGCCTCTCAGGGTCCCGCCGGGCCCGATCCGGAGCAAAGCGCCTGGATCCGGCCCGGGCCGGCCCGCCGGTGGGATCGGAGCCCCACAGGCATCCGTCGATCAGTGGCGGAAGACGTCCTTCGTCTTCTCCTTGGCCTGGCGGGCGTCGCCCTTGGCCTGCTCCGCCCGCCCTTCGGCTGTGAGCCTCTCGTTGCCCACGGCACGGCCCGCGGCTTCCTTGGCCTTGCCCTTGGCCTGTTCCATCTTGGCGCGGGTCTTCTTCTTCTCAGCCACGGAATTCACATCCCAGCTGTTCCGACGTCATGGCTGCCTGTCTGCTCTCCGATCAGGCCCGTCCCAAACATTTCGGTTCCGCGCCCGGGAAATACGGAAAGCGATTACCGGGATGTCTTTCGGGCAACACTTGGCGGCGGAAAAGAAGGGCGCTCGCGAATCCGCCGCCGTGGTGTGAGTCTGGAGTAATGAGCTGGGCGTCATGGACAACTCGCGATGTATACACGGGACGCGGCGGTGCCCTCACCGAGGAGACCGGAGTGATGACCGGGAACCTCACCGTCCACACCACATGGGCCGATGACACCGCACAGGTCGCCCTGCAGTTCACGGGTGCGACGGACTGGTTCACGATGGCCGGCAGTCCCACACCGTGCCCTTCCGAGGAAGCGAGCCGGGCCCTGCACGACGCGGTGGTCCAGGCCGTGCGTAACGGCGGGGGCGCCGTGGTTCCGGCATGGGCACCACAGGAGGGGAGGACGACCGGGCAGTGAGGGCAGTCGAGGGCGGTCGTCGAGGCACGTCTCCTTCGGCGCCGGAAGCCGCGCGAAGGATCCGAAAGAGTCGAAAAAGGCGCACCTGGCGCCCGCGACCGGTGTGCCGGGACAACACGACGGCATCTCTGCCGCCGCGGAGGGGCACAATCTTGCGGACCGGGCATCCTTGTGCGGACGCCCGGTGCTCAGGACGCCCGGTGCTCAGCAGGGACAGTCATTCGACCGCGATCGACGATCAGGAGGATTCACGTTGCAGGACATGTGGATCTACTCGCCCGGCATCGGCCACCGACCTGGGCGGGACCTGACCGGTTTCACCGTGGAGACGCCGGACGGGGTCCTCGGGCACGTCGACCGGCAGTCCGACGCCCCCGGCAGACAGCATCTGGTCGTCGACACCGGGGCATGGGTGTTCGGGCGGAGCGTTCTCGTGCCCGCGGGGTTCGTCCGGCGGATCAACGCGGAGCAGCGGACCGTCACCGTCGTCCCCACCAAGGAGCAGATCAAGAACGCACCGCCGTTCAGCAGGGACAGCGAGACGACGGACGCCGGCTATCTCGACGGTGTGGGCCGCTACTACGCCGGACTCGACCTCTCGGAACCGCCCGAGGTGTGACCGGCCCGCCCCCGGACGGGATCGCCGGGGCCGGAACGTGTGGGCGTGCCCGAGCGTTGGCAGGGTGACGCGGCCGCGACACGCGGCAGCGTGACGAACGACGCTCGACAGAAGCCGAGGTGGCACCAGTGGCAATGTGGGACCGGATCAAGGACCAGGCCAAGAATCTGCAGCAGGGCCAGGGCACCCGGAGCCCCGGCGGGCACGGCACGGGCTCACGGTCCTCGGGCGGCTCCCGCGCCCAGCTGGTGAACACGCTGAAGACTCAGCTCACCTCGCTGAAGACGGAGTTGAAGAGCGGGGCCTTCAGGGACGCCAGCATGGCGATGTGTGCCCTGGTCGCCGCCGCCGACGGGCATGTGGATCAGGCGGAGCGGCAGCACGTCGAGTCGCTGATCCTGGGCAACGACGTCCTCCAGAACTTCCCGGCGGACCAGCTGCGCCAGCGATTCAACAAGCACGCCGACCAGCTCTCCGCCAACTTCCTGCTGGGCAAGGCCCAGGTGATGCAGGAGGTCGCCAAGGCGGCCAAGAAGCCGACCGAGGCCAGGGCCGTGATCCAGACGGGCATCGTCATCGCCGGCGCGGACGGTTACGTCGAGCCGTCCGAGCTGGAGATCATCCGTGAGGCCTGTTCCGTACTGGGGCTCTCCCCCACGGAGTTCGGCATCTGAGCGGTACTCCTCCGCCGGCCGGGGCGGGTCCGTGGCCCCGGCCGCCCCGGTGGCCGGTCATGCCTGGGGATCGGCTCGGCAGGTCACGGAGACGGGATCGAAGGTGATCAGTGTCCGGGAGCCGTCCTCGGCCCACCGCACCTCGATGCCGTCGTCGTCCACGGTCACAGCGTCGACGGCATCGGCCACGGGAACGGTGTCCGGCTCGCCGGAGAGCACGGCCAGCGCCGCATGAACACCGGTGCCCCGTGCCGGGGCGGTGAGCCGCGGCATCACGGCCCACGGCGTGTACGCGGTCCCCTGCGGCGCGCGTACCTCGTCGCTCTCGAGCCAGCCGTGCAGCGGATGCAGCGCGGAGCGCAGCGCCTCGTCGGGGCCTGTCGCCCAGCCCGTCTGTTCGACGCGGGCGCCGGGCGGAGCGCCGGTCACGCGGTGCACGCGCAGCTCGAACCGGCCGCGGGCGACGGTGACGCTCTCCACCCGCAGGCCGGGCACCATGGGCGGCCCCGCGGGGAACACCGGCCGGTGCCAGGACGCGGCCCAGCCCCAGCCGTCGCCCCCGCCCGCGCCCAGCGGGTGGATGCGGCGGCGGACGCTGCGCACACCGCCGACGACGAGCCCGAGGTGGTTGTCGGCGGTGTTGGCGGTGGACGTCGGGCCGGTGCGGGTGGAGTACGCCTGACGACCGTAGTGCGGATCGTCGTCGGCGGCCGACTCGCCCTCCTGGGGACGCACATGGTCGCTGCCGTGGTTGTGCAGCCGGACGATTCCGTCGGCGCGGGTGCTCTGCACCAGCAGCCCCGGTGCCGGCAGCGCCAGCACCCGGTCAGGTCCCTCGCTCGGCGCCGCCTCTTCCGTGGCGGTCCACAGCGGGTGCCCGGCCGGGGCGAGCAGACAGACGAACGCCTTCGAACCCCAGTACGGGGACGCCGGGCCGGAGTAGTTCTGCAGCGTCTCCTCGTGCCGCCCGTGCCAGCCGAGGGCGAGCAGCCCGTCGCGGCCTACGGCGCCGCGGTCGAGGAAGTAGCGCAGCGCCCCGCTGATCAGCCTGCGGGAGGCACCCGGCGCCAGCGGCGTGCGGCCGGTGACGGCTCCGAGGCCCACCGCGGAGGCGGCGGCGAAGCGGTAGGTGAGCGAGCGCCCGAAGTGGACGGGCGCCCCGTCCGAGCCGAAGAGCAGCCCGTAGCTCTCCAGGTGTTCGTGCAGCCGCTGGGCGTACGGCTCTGCCGCGGCGCCGGCGAGATGGGAGTCGAGCACCGGATACAGGTGCAGCGCCCAGCCGTTGTAGTGGTCGAACGCCCGGCCGTCGCCGTCGGCGTACCATCCCTCGCCGCGGTACCAGCTCTCCAGCAGTTCGAGAGCGCGCTCGCGGGCGCGCGTGGTCTCGTCGTCGCCGCGGCCCACCGACTCCAGGAAGCCGGCCACGGTGTACGGGAAGAGATACCAGTTGTTGGGCGAGGGCACATGGCGGAGGGCGCCGCGAAGCCATTCCTCGGCCCGGTCCTGGACGTCCTCGTCGAGCCGGTCCCACAGCCAGGGCCGGGTCATCCGCAGTCCGAGGGCGACGGACGCGGATTCGACCATGGGCTGGCCCGCGACGTCGTGGCCGAGGATCACGGGCCAGGACTCGGTGTCGTCCCGGCCGGGGGTGCGGGTACCGGCGGCGATGCCTTCGGCGTACCGCTCCAGCCATCCGTGGGGGTCGTCGCCGCCCGCTCCCGCGACCCGGAAGGCCGCGGCGAGGAACGTGCGGGCGTATCCCTCGAGCCCGTCGGAGCGGACACCCGAGGCGGAGGGGCGTCCCGGCAGGTCCAGCAGAGCACCCTCCGGGGTCGACCACCGCCGGGCGGCCGTCAGCAGGCCGTCGGCCGCCGCCTCCCAGTGCTCACGGGTGTACCCGGTGTACGGACTCAGGGCCCGGTCGTCGCCGGGCAGTCGCAGGCTCATGCGAGACGGGCCAGCCTCTCACGCAGTACGGGGTGGGCGAATTCCTCGCCGCCGGCCCAGCGGGCGACCTCCGCGACGGCGAGCTCGGCGAGCCGCCCCCACTCGTTGCCCAGCGAACCGGCGATGTGCGGTGTGATCGTGACGTTGTCGCAGTCCCACAACGGGTGTTCGGGCGGCAGGACTTCGGGGTCGGTGACATCCAGCACGGCACGGATGCGGCCCTTGACGGCCGCCTCCGTGAGGGCGTCCTGGTCGACGATCGCTCCACGGGCCGTGTTGATCAGGACGGCGTCCGGCCGCATGGCGCCGATCAGCTCCCCGCTGACGAGACCGCGGGTGTCGGGCAGCAGCGGGGTGTGGACGCTGACCACGTCGCTGCGGGCGAACAGTTCGCCGATGCCCACGGCCTCGACGCCGAGCGCGCCGGCGTCGTCCTCGTCGACGTACGGATCGTGCAGCAGCACCTCGACGTCGTACGCGCGCAGCAGCTCGATCACCCGGCGCCCGATGAGCGAGGCGGACAGGATGCCGACCGTCCGGCCGTAGTTGCCGATGTCACGCGGGGTCCCGAGCAGCGCGGGGCGGCGGCGCTCCGCGCGCAGGGTGCGCACGCTCTCCAACGCGCGCTTGCCGCTGAGGAGGATCATGGCGACGGTGTACTCGGCGACCGGCAGGGCGTTGGCCACGGCCGCGCAGGACACCGCGATGCCGCGTTCCCAGCAGGCCTCCGTGATGTGGCCGCGTACGGATCCGGCCGTGTGGACGACGGCGCGCAGCCGGGGTGCGGCGTCGAGTGCCGCTCGGTCCAGCGGCGGGCAGCCCCAGCCGGTGATCAGGACCTCCGTGTCGCGGAGGACGTCACGCGCCCGTCGGGTGGAGAAGTCGTCGAGGACGGGTCCGGGGGCGAGATCGCAGACGTCGGCGAGGGCGGCCAGGGCGGTGGGGTCGAGCACGGCGGCTGCCGCGTCCGGTGCCATGGCGAGCGCGGCACGGGGTCGGGCGGAGCGGCCGGGGGCGGCACCGGTGGAGCGGGGCATCTCTCTCCTCGCGGGGTGGGCGGACGGGCCGCGGCTCTGCCCGTCCCACCGTGGGCCCGGACAGAAACCGCTTGCAGAGGAAGACAGCGGTGCGACTCGGGAGCACGGGACACCAGCATCCTGAGCGATTGTTCGATCAAGGTCAAGAGAACGATCAGAGGAAGCTCATACGGTCGAACGATCGGACCGGGGACCCTGGGCAGATCCGCGGATCTTCAACTCGGGGAGCAGCTCGGTCCGTTGAGGCGGGGCTCCCGGCCGGGTCAGCCGCTGCACGAGCAGTTCGGCGGCCACCCGCCCCACCGCGGCCTTCGGCGGTGCGACGGCGGTGAGCGGGGTACTGCCGAAGGCCGCCACGACGTCGTCATAGGCCACGACCGAGCAGTCCTGGGGCACGCGCACTGCGTGGTCGGCGAGTTGCTGCACCAGCATCAGGGCGTCGACGTCGCCGTGCAGCACGGCAGCCGTGAAGTCGCGCTCCCGCAGCAGGCGGGCGAGCCCGTCGCCGGAGACGGGGCCGCCCCGATCGCCTGCCCCTTGCCGTTCCGCCGGACCGGAGGCGTCGCCGGCCCCTTGCCGTTCCGCCGGGCCGGAAGCGTCGCCGGCCTCCGAGGCCGAGGCGCTCAGCACGACGGCCCAGTCCTCGACCTCCTCCCGGTCCCCGGCGATCCGGGCGAAGGCGGAACGCAGCGCCCGCGCCGTCGGGCTGTCGTCCCGCGCGGCCAGCATGATCCTGCGGTGCCCCAGCGAGACGAGGTGGTCGACCGCGAGATGCATCCCGTACCAGTGATCGGAACAGACGGAGTCCATGGCGTGCAGCACGCTCCCCCGGCGCGGCCTGCGCTCCATCAGCACCGTGGGCACGTCCAGGCCCGCGAGCCAGGAGTGGCCCGCCTCCTCCTCGGCCACCGTGCGCCAGCGCGGGGCGATCAGCAGTCCCCGCGCGCCGTCGGCCAACGCGCGCTCCACCAGGGGCCGTTCGGCCCCGGCGGCCTGGGGCGTGATGTGCAGGGCCACCCGTATCCCGGCGGCGTCGAGGACGGTACGGGCGCCGTGCATGGTCTCGTACAGATACGTGTGCCGCTCAGGGACGACGAGTGCCACCGCCGCACCGTCCACGGCGTCCGAGGTCGCGGACGCCGGCCCCTGCGCCTGCGCCTGCGCCGCGGACTCCAGCGAGCGGGCGACGCCGTGCCCGCGCCGCAGCTTGCCCGCCCTGGCGAGCTCCTCGACGTCCCGGCGGGCGGTCACGATCGAGACCTCCAGTTCGCCGGCGAGGTCGCTGACCCGTACCGACCCTCTCGACCGCACCACAGCGAGGATCCGCCGCCGCCGCACCTCGCTCGGCTCCCGCATGCCCCGTGGCCTCCCCTGACGAATCACCGCTGATCGTTCGACCGTTCGGCAGGAGAATACCGATCGCGGGCGTACGGGCACCGCGCCCGGCGGCGTCGCTGCTGCGGGGAGCGGAGTGTGGGCCGGCTGCGTCGCGGGTCAGCCCGTTGATTCGTCCGGTGCCGGCGTCCCCGACGGCCCGCCCTCGTCACCGGCTCCGCGCGGGCGGGCGCCTGCCTCGTCCATGTCGGGCACGTCTTCCCCCGTCTCCTGCGACTGCTCGCCCTCGGGGCCCCGGCCGGCGGCCCGGTCCGGCGACTCCTCCCCGGGAGACGTTTCCTCCTCCGCGCCGGCCTGCTGGTCGGGCATGTCACGCGGCAGCGGGGCGTCACTGTCCTCGAAGCCCTCCGGCCGGTATTCGTCGCTCATTCCGCCTCCCTCGTCGAACCTCTCCAGCGGTGCCGGACGCTGCGCGGGTACCCGCCCGGGCGGCGCCGACACGAGGCGACGGCACGGTCCGGGCGGCGGCACCCCGGCGGTGTAGAAAGAACCATGCGAGCGATCACAGCCGACCGCTACGGCGGCCCTGAAGTCCTGGAGTTCACCGAAACCGCCGATCCCAAGATCGCACCCGACGCCGTCCTGGTCCGTGTGAAGGCCGCCGGTGTCAATCCCGTCGACTGGAAGGTCGTCGCCGGATACCTCGACCCGATCATGCACGCCCACTTCCCGCTGATCCCCGGCTGGGACGTGTCCGGCGTCGTCGAGGCGGTCGGCCTGGACGCGACCGAGTTCTCCGTGGGGGACGAGGTCTGCGGCTACGTCAGGAAGGACGAGGTGCAGCACGGCACGTTCGCCGAGCTGGTCGCCGCCCCGGTCCGCACGCTGGCGAAGAAGCCTTCCTCGCTCGACTGGCGGCAGGCCGCGGGCCTGCCGCTCGCGGGGCTCACCGCCCACCAGTCACTGGCCCGCATCGGCGTCACGCGCGGCGACACGGTCCTGGTGCACGCCGCCGCCGGCGGCGTGGGCTCGTTCGCGGTGCAGATCGCGGTGGCCCTGGGCGCCCGGGTCATCGGTACCGCCAGCGAACGCAACCATGACTTCCTCCGCTCGCTGGGCGCCGAGCCGGTCGTGTACGGAGACGGCCTCGCCGAGCGCGTACGCGAGCTGGCGCCCGACGGCATCACCGCGGCGGTCGACTATGTCGGCGAGGACGCCGTGGAGGTCTCCCAGCAGTTGCTCACCGACCGGAGCCGCGTCGCCTCCGTCGTCGACGCCTCGGTCACCCAGCGCGGCGGGCACCACGTCTGGGTGCGTCCGAGCACCACTGATCTCACCGACCTCGGCCGGCTCGCGGACTCCGGCAGCCTCACCGTGAACGTCGATCACGCGCTGCCGCTGGCCGAGGCGGGCGAGGCGTTCCGGCTGAGCGCGGAGGGCCGCACCCGGGGAAAGATCGTGCTCGAGGTCGACTGAGTCCGGCGGGAGCGGGACGGAACGGGCCGCCCCGGCACGCCCGGCCGCGCCGGGGCGGCACGGACAGCCGCCGATCCCGACCGGGCTCCGCCGGGCGTGGACCGGGGCCGTAAGCGCTGAAACCAGGCGAAGCCCACCCATTGCTCTCTATCGTGGGAACCATCGGCCGAAATTCGTCAGAGCCGGTGAAAACGGTCGGAAAAGGCCACTTCCCGACGGCCGCCGGCCCGACTCCCTCAGGAGGTCTGTCATGACCGACGCGACCGAAGCAGCCCGGGCCGACGTCCAGGCGGACGCTGCGATCAAGGCGAAGCACCGGAAGATGTGGGCGCTGGGCGACTACCCCACCCTCGCCGGTGAGCTCATCCCCGAGCTGGGCACGGCCCTGGTGGAGGCGTGCGGCGTGGCGTCCGGCGACAAGGTGCTGGACATCGCGGCCGGGACGGGCAATGCCGCGATCCCCGCGGCACAGGCCGGCGCCGATGTCGTCGCCTGCGACCTCACGCCGGAACTGCTGGAGGCCGGGCGCCGACTGGCGCGGAAGCACGACGTGGAACTGGAATGGCGCGAGGCCGACGCCGAGGCGCTCCCCTTCGGCGACGGCGAGTTCGACACCGTCATGTCCTGCGTCGGAATCATGTTCGCCCCGCACCACGAGGCTGCCGCCGGTGAACTGCTCCGGGTCTGCCGACCGGGCGGGACCGTCGGCATGATCAACTGGACGCCCGAGGGTTTCATCGGGCAGATGTTCGCCGCGATGAAGCCGTACGCCCCACCGCCGCCGCCCGGTGCGCAGCCCCCACCGCTGTGGGGGAAGGAGGAGCACGTCAGGACGCTCCTCGGCGACAAGGTGACCGGTCCGGAGATGCGTCGGCAGACGGTGAGGGTGGACCGCTTCGACGGGCCGGAAGCCTTCCGCGACTACTTCAAGGCCGTGTACGGGCCGACCATCGCCGTCTACCGGAACATCGCCGGCTCCCCGGACCGGGTCGCCGAACTGGACCGCGCGCTCGCCGACCTGGCCCGTGAGCACGGCTCCGGCTCCGGAGGCTTCGCCATGGACTGGGAGTACCTCCTGGTGACCGCCCGCCGGAGCGGCTGACCCGCGGCCGCGCAGAGGGAGACCCCGCCGCGACGGGGGATGCGCGGCGGGGCCCGATGGGCGTATGCCCCAGGAGCGGGGATCCATGCGTCTTGCGCACGGCGGGTCCGGGCCTTGGTGCGCGTCCGGCGATACCTCCGGCGCGGGCCATGGCCGGCGGCGGTGCCGCCTTTGGCCGCCGTTCGGGCGGCGGGCACCGGTGGAGCGTACGGGTCCGGACCGCGGCGTCAGTGACCGGCGGTTCTGCGCACGCAGGCGGCGACCACGTCCCGCAGGCTTCCCGTCCGGTGCAGCAGGTCGCGCTGGAAACGGGCGCCGTTGCCGTCCGCGTGCAGCGCGGCCACCGCTTCAGCGGCGCGGTCGGCGTCGCCGGTGTCCTTCAGGGCGTCGCCGACGTGGTCGAGCAGCACCCGTACGACGTCGGCGGCCGGTTCCGGGCGCATGGTGAGCGGGTGGATCAGCCGCCCCTCCAGTCCGGAGCGACTCGCGCGCCACGCCGCGAGCCGCAGCAGGCCGACACCGTGCGGCACGGGCGGCAGTCCCTCCCGCCACTCGCGGGCCGCCGTCTCCACCAGCCCGCGGACGAGCGAGGCGACGAGCACCGTGGTCCCCGGGTCCAGGCAGACGTCCGCCACCCGGATCTCCACGGTGGGATACCGGTGCGAGAGCCGGGCATCGAAGTAGATCATTCCCTGATCGCGCAGGGCCCCTGTGCCGACCATCGCCTCGACCTGCTCGTGGTAGCGGTCGGCCGACCCGAACAGCTCCACCGGACCCGCCGACGGCCAGCGGGCCCAGACGCGGCTGCGGTAGCTGGAGTAGCCGCTGTCCTTGCCCTGCCAGAACGGTGAGTTGGCGCTGATCGCCACGAGGACCGGCAGCCAGGGGCGGATGCGGTCGAGGACGGCGACGCCCTCCTCGTCGGATTCGACCGCCACATGGACGTGGCACCCGCAGGTGAGCTGTTCCTGTGTGGTCAGGCCGAACTCCTCGGCCATCCAGCCGTACCGCTCGCCGCCCCACAGCGACGGGCTGACCGGCAGCGGTGACGTTGCCAGCGCGGCGACCGCCGCGCCGAGGCGTTCGGCGTGGTGGGCGGCTTCGGCGCGCCGCCGGTCGATCTCGTCCGCGAGGTCGTCCATCGACTCCTGCGGAAGCGTGGCGAACTCGAGCTGCTCCCGCTGGAGCTCCGCCTCGAACACCTCGCGGCTGTCGCCGCTCTCCCGCTCGGCGGAAGCGAGCACCGCCGCGGCCAGGGCACACGGCTCGCCCGAGTCCGGATCCACGAGGAGCAGCTCCTCCTCCACGCCCACCGTGCGCATGCCCACCACTCTCCGCGGCCGAGGTCGAGATCTGTCGTGTGCCCGCTGACGGGAGCTCGATGCCTCGCCGGCGCGTCGCCTCCGCCATGAAAGCCGCACTCCGGGACGCCGGCCGGCGCCTTCGGACGGCGTGGCCGCCGCGTAAGCCGTGCCGGGCGGGGCAGGCGCATGGTCATGGCAGACATCGCACGGCTGCCGGAGCAGCCCACGCAGCGCATTCACTTCCCGGACCGCGTCGTGTGCGTGGTCCGCCGTACGGGAGCGGGGGCGAGAGACCTGCCGGCCGGCTGTCCGCTCCCGGGCACGGAGCCGGCGCCGTGACAGCCGGCCCCGCGGGCGTCGTGGCGATGGTGGTCGCGCTGCTGCTGCCCGCTCTGCTTCTCGGGCTGGTGCTCGCGCTGGACCGGTACGAGGAGAGCCTGTTCCCGCCCCGGGCGCCACAAGCGGAGGCGCCGCAGCCCGGCCCCCGCTCAGCCGGCCGGCACGCGAGGCGCGGCCGGGCCCGCGGAAGCCGCCGGGCACCTGGTCCGCCGCCGTCGCCCGGACCGTCTCCGCGGCGGACAGCCCCCGCCCCCACCGGCCGGCCCCTGGCAAGGCCATGACGAGGTGATCCGGCCTCCGTACCGGGACGCCCGCCTGCGCGCGAGTCGTCGCTGACACGGTCGCCGGACGGACCGGGAAGGCTCTGCCGTCCCGTTTGCGGGCATTCCTGCGGCACCGGAGGGTAGGCGGGACAGCCCGCCGGGGCATTCATCCGCAGCAAGGGAGGAGTCGGCCGTGCCCGAGGAGAACCAGGAGGCCAGGGATCCGGGGGCCAAGCACCCTGAGCCGGAGTTCCCGAAGCAGGAGCAGCAGCACCCGGGCTGGACGGGTCCGATGGACCCGCCGCCGGACCATGGCGAGGAGAGCTATCGCGGGAGCGGTCTGCTGCGCGATCTGAAGGCCGTGCTGACGGGTGGCGACTCGGGCATCGGCCGCGCGGTGGCGCTGGCCTTCGCGCGTGAGGGCGCCGATGTGCTGTTCACCCATCTGCCGGAGGAGACGGAAGAGGCGGAGGCCACGCGGCAGCTGATCGTGGACGCGGGCCGCAAGGCGGTGCCGGTGCCGTGCGACATCCGCGAGGAGAAGCAGTGCCGGCAGCTCGTCGACCGCGCCGTGGCCGAGTTCGGGCACATCGACATCCTGGTGAACAACGCCGCCTACCAGATGTCGCAGCCGGAAGGCATCGGCGCGATCACCACGGAACAGTTCGACCGCGTCATGCGCACCAATCTCTACGGCATGTTCTGGGTGTCGAAGATGTCCCTGCCCCACATGCCCCGCGGCGGCTGCGTCATCAACTCCACGTCCGTGCAGGCCTACAAGCCGAGCCCGCACCTGCTCGACTACGCGATGACGAAGGGCGCGATCGTCACCTTCACCCAGGGGCTGGCGCAGATGGTGGCGTCCGACGGGATCCGCGTCAACGCGGTGGCGCCCGGGCCGGTCTGGACGCCGCTCATTCCCGCGACGATGCCGGACACCGCCGAGTTCGGCAAGAAGTCGCTGTTCGGCCGGCCCGCACAGCCTGCGGAGATGGCTCCCGCCTACGTCTTCCTCGCCTCCCCGCAGGCCGGTTACATCACGGCCGAGATCGTCAACGCGACAGGCGGGACCCCACTGCCGTGACCGCGGTTCCCGCAGCCGCGTGCCCGCCCGGGCGCTCCCCGTGCAGGACGGCCAGCAGCCCGGCCACGGCCGCGGCGACGGCGTCCCGGGCGGGGCCGAGGTACTTGCGTGGGTCGGCCGTCTCCGGATGGGCGTCGAGGTAGGCGCGGGCGGCGCGGGTGAACGCCTTGTTGAGGTGGGTGGAGACGTTGACCTTCGTCATGCCGGCCGCGACGGCCTTGGTGAGTCCTTCGTCGCCGACGCCGGAGGAGCCGTGCAGGACCAGCGGGACGCTCACGCTGTCCCGCAACAGGGTGATCAGAGCGAAGTCGAGGACCGCGTCCCGGGTGAGCATGGCGTGCGAGCTGCCGACGGCCACCGCGAGGGCGTCCACGGCCGTGGCGGCGACGAACTCCCGCGCCTCTGCGGGGTCGGTGCGAACGCCGGGTGCGTGCGCGCCGTCCTTGCCGCCGACCTCGCCGAGTTCCGCCTCCACCCAGACGTTCCGGGCGTGGCAGTGGGCGGTGATCTCCGCCGTCGCCGCCACGTTCTCGTCGTAGGGCAGCTTCGACGCGTCGAACATGACGGAGGTGAACCCGAGTTCGACGGCCTGGTGCACCAGGTCCGGCGATTCCGCGTGGTCGAGGTGGACGGCGACAGGGGCGCTCGAGGCACGGGCGACGGCGAGGGTCGCGAGCGCGATCGGTTCCAGCGCCCCGTGGTAGCGGGCGGTGTTCTCACTGATCTGGAGGATCACGGGCCGGCCGGCGGCCTCCGCGCCGGCGACGATGGCCTCCGCGTGCTCGAGCTGCACGACGTTGAACGCTCCGACGCCCACGCCGCTTCGGACCGCGGAGCGGACGATGTCCTCAGTGGGCGTGAGCGGCATGGACTTCCTCCACGGTGGCGATCGGACGGGAACGGCGGTCGCGGGCCTCAGGCATGGCTGTTCTCGAGGACGACGGACCGGGTGAGGTTGCGGGGCCGGTCGGGGTTGTGGCCGCGCGCTTCGGCGAGCGCGACCGCGAGGCGCTGGGCGCGCACGAGGTCGGCGAGCGGGTCCAGGTCCTGGCCGCTGTCCGTGGAACCGGCGACCAGCGTGCCGCCGACCCGCGCGACATCCTCCGCGAGGCCGTGCGGGAGCCGGCCGAAGGCCCATGCCACGCGCCCCGGCCCGGTGATGCTGATCGGCCCGTGCCGGTACTCCATCGCCGGGTACGCCTCGGTCCAGGCGCCTGCCGCCTCACGCATCTTCAGCCCCGCCTCGAGCGCCAGGCCGTAGGTCCAGCCGGTGCCGAGGAAGGTGAACTGTTCGGCGGCGCACACCTCGGGGTCGAGGGGTTCGACAACGGCCCGCTCGGCGTCCTCGATCGCCCGGTCGAGGACGCGTACACCCTCGGGCAGGGCGTCCTCCGCCTCCAGATGGGCGCGCAGCAGTGCGAGGTTGGCGGTGGCGAACCGGGTCTGGACGACGGACTCCTCGTCGGCGAAGTCCAGGACCGCGACCGCGTCGGCCGCCTGCATGACGGGCGTCGTGGGGTCGGCGGTGATCGCGCCGGTGGGCACGGCGCCCTTCACCCGCCGCAGCAGGTCCAGGACCTCGGTCGTGGTGCCCGACCTGGTGATGGCGAGGACGCGGTCGTAGCGGCGGCCGTGCGGGAACTCGGAGGCCGCGAAAGCGTCCGTCTCGCCGTGGCCGCCGTTCTCGCGGAGCACGGCGTAGGACTGGGCCATGAACCAGGAGGTTCCGCAGCCGATGACCGCGACGCGCTCGCCCCGGCGTGGAAGGGCTGCGGCATGCCGCGGGAGCGACCGGGCCGCCTGCCGCCAGACGTCGGGCTGCGAGGCGATCTCGGCCGAGGTACGGGAGGAACCGTGGGCTGACAAGGTGACGAGCTCCTTCGTGAGGGGTGGCGGGACGTCGTACGGGGACAGGGGGCGATTCCGGTGATGCTTCGTGGCACCGATTCGGCGAAGCCTGCATGATTCTGCGTGATGAGCGGGCTTTTCGAGCAATTACAAGCACACCCTTGCGCAGTATCCAGCAGCATGCTCCCCTCGGGCAAGTGGCCGCTCCGCGTCGCTTAGCGTGTGAGAGCGCAGGATCCAGGCCCCGGAGGAGTCCGACACATGTCCAAGCACGAGCGGTGGAGCAGATTGCTGGAATTGCTGGCCGCCGAGGGCAAGCTGGAGGTCGAGGAGGCGGCGACGGCTCTCGAGGTGTCGCCGGCCACCATCAGACGGGATCTCGACGAGCTCGCCGAGCAGCAGATGCTCGTGCGTACCCGGGGCGGCGCCGTCGCGCACGGCGTCTCTTACGAGCTTCCGCTGCGCTACAAGTCCTCCCGGCACGCCTCCGAGAAGCAGCGCATCGCCGCGGCCGTCGCCGAGCTGATCGGCGAGGGTGACGTCGTGGGCCTCAACGGGGGCACGACCACGACCGAGGTGGCGCGGGCCTTGGCGCTGCGCGCCGCCGGCGGGCGGCGGGAGCTCCCCGACATGACCGCGCCTTCGCTGACCGTCGTCACCAACGCGCTCAACATCGCGGGTGAGCTGGCCGTACGCCCCCAGATCAAGATCGTGGTCACCGGGGGTGTCGCCCGGCCGCAGACCTACGAGCTCGTCGGCCCGCTGACCGTGGGCGTGCTGAACGAGGTCGTCCTGGACGTGGCCGTCCTCGGGGTCGACGGAGTGGATCCGCGGCTGGGGCTGATGACGCATCAGGAGGACGAGGCGAGCATCAGCAGGCTGTTCGCGGAGCGGGCGCGCCGGGTCGTCGTGGTGACCGACTCGTCCAAGATGGGCCGGCGCGCCTTCGCCAGGATCTGCGGCCTGGATCGCGTCGATGTGCTGGTGACCGACTCCGCGCTCCCCTCCGAGATGGCGGCCCGGCTCAGTGAGGCGGGCATCAAGGTCCACGCCGTCTGACCACGGGGTCCCCGGGCCCGCGTGTTGCGCGGGCCCGGGGTCACGGCCAGGGTTCTCAGGGAGCGACGGCCATGTCGAAGACGTGGATGTTCCCGTTGCCGGGCAGGACCACGAAGTCGACCTCCTTGGCCGCGTCGAGCGGGATCGAGTGGGCGAAGATGCGATAGGCGATCCCCGCGTTCCCGTATCCGCTCTGCCGGTTGCGGCCGTCGGAGGACGCGACCAGCGTCGCGCCGTGGGCGTTCGCCGGGTCGAACGACCAGTTGGGGAAGCCGAACGAACCGGTGCCCGTGCTGCCGTCCTTGTAGTAGACGGTGGCCGTTCCGGTCGCGCCGCTGCCGACACCCGAGCCGAGGAAGACCAGCTTGCTGCCCCGGCCGCTCAGGGTGACGGCCTGACCGGCGCTCGAGACGTTGCCCTTGGTCCCCGCGGCCGCCTCCGGCCAGGTCAGTTCGGCGCCCAGCGCCCGTACCGTGGCGCCCGGGGTCAGGCCGACGTCGGCGAGTTTCTGGGCGGAGAAGCTGTTGCCGCCGCCGTCGTAATTGCCGGGCGTGGTGTTGCTCTCGTCGGTGACGCCGACGTTGTTGTAGGCGTCCGCGAGGTCCGCCAGCGGTGTGCCGCTGCGCTGGGAGCGGGTCGCCGTCGCCGTTCCGGCTCCGTCGCCGCCCTTGTAGGTCGCCGTGGCGGTGAAGGTCCGCACGGTGAATCCGGGCCGCGGCTCCGGCACCTGGATGCGGAACTCGGCGGCGGCCGTGGCTCCGGCGGCGAAGGTGCCGTCCACGCTGCGGACCGACGGCTGGACCGCCCAGCCCACCGGCCCGGCGAACGACACCTTCAGGGACCGCATGCGGTCGGGTCCGGCGTTCTTGACGGTCACCTTCACCGTCGAGATGGCCGGGCCCGCGAGGTCGACGGGCGCTATCGTCACCTCGGTCGCTGCGGGAGCCGGCGCGGGCTCCGGTTCGGCGGCGGCCGCGGCGGGCGCGGGAACGAGCAGTGCCGCCGCCACCGCCATGGCTCTGAGAGAAGATATCCGTCCGGCTGATCTCACTGTCTGCTCCTTCTGTCGGTCCGCCCGAGCGGTGAGCTCAGGCGACGGGGGGCATCTCGGAGGTTCGGGAGTCCAGACCTGTGCGGAGATTCACCCAGGAACCCCGGGTGAAGTCGGGAACCTCGACCGGACGGCCGCCGGCGGCCAGGGACTTGACGCTGAGCGGCACCGGCGCGCACCAGGCGGCGGAGTCGTAGACGTCGATGTCGGGGACCAGTCCCGCCCGCATCAGCTGGACGGTGCGCCACTGCAGGACGTAGTCCATGCCGCCGTGGCCGCCGTTGTTCGCGGCGTCGTCGCCGATCTTCTTCCAGAGCCAGTGGTCGAACTCCTTGCGGTAGGTGTCGAAGTCGCGCCAGGAGTGCCCGCTGTGGTCGGGCTCGACGTAGATGCGTCCGCCGGTCGTCGAGGTGCCCGCGTAGTCCTCGAAGATGCCCCGGCTGCCGGCGAGGGAGTTGATGCGGCTGTACGGCCGGGGTGAGCTGACGTCGTGCTCGGCCCTGATGACCCGGCCCTTGGCCGTGTCGATCAGGCAGGTGACCAGGTCGCCGTTGATGTAGGTCTCCTGCCACGACGGGTGCGAGCGCGGCATGAAGCGCTCCCGGTAGTCGGCGAGTCCCTTGGGTTCGGTGGCGGTGGCGCGCAGCACCGTCATACGGTCCCCGCGGTTGATGTCCATGGCCGCGGCCACCGGTGCCAGACCGTGCATCGCGTAGAAGGAGGCGGTGCTGCGGGTGTGCCAGAGGCGGCGCCAGGCGTCGGTGTAGTAGGTGTCGGAGAACAGCAGGGCCCGCAGGTCGTGCAGGTAGCCGCCGTGCCCGTTGGTGACGTCGCCGAAGAGCCCCTCGTGCGCCATCTTCAGCATGGCCAGCTCGTTGCGGCCGTAGCTGCAGTTCTCCGAGAGGATCAGATGCCTGCGGGTCCGCTCGGAGGTGTCGACGAGGTCCCAGAGCTCGTCCAGTCCGGTGGCGATGGGCAGTTCGACGATGACGTGCTTGCCGGCCAGCAGCGCGGCCCTGCCCTGCTGGTAGTGGAACTCCCAGGGCGTGGCGATGTAGACGAGGTCGATGTCGTCGCGCTCCAGCATCCGGGCGTACGACTCGTCAGAGCCGCCGTACTCGGCGGGGCGCGGCTTGCCCGTGGCGACCAGCCGGTCGGCGGTCCGCTTGGCGCGCTCGGCACGGATGTCGCAGACGGCGGTGACGGCGCAGCCGGGGACGACGGACCAGCCCTCGCTCATCCCGTGCCCCCGGTTGCCGAGTCCGATGACTCCCACGCGGACGGTCCGATGAGGCTCGAAGGCGACCTCGATCATCGACTTCTGGCCCGGCCTGCGCCGCGGCGCGGGGTCGACGGCGGTGGCGGCCTCTGTGACGGGAGCGGCCTGTGCGGAGCCGACACCGGCCGCGAGTGCGCCGGTGGCGAGGGCTCCTCCTAGGAGCAAGCGGCGTGAGACTGCGGGAATTTCGGGCATATGGAACGCTCCTCGGTCCGCGATCGGCATCACTGGCGGGGAAGACTCTGGCGGGATTGACGCATGGGTGTCAATGGATGTTCGTAAGCGCGCCGTTACGAACAAGAACAAGCATCGAACCGGCCTCGGCGCAAGAAGTGACAACTCGTCAATTTCGTCGCTCAGATCCCTACATCGAGCCGACGCGCCGTCACTTCACCTGCATGGCGGCGAAGTTTGTTCTCAGTGATGACGAAGTATGGACAGCGTCAGCAAAAGGCTCCTAGGGTTTGCGGCGCACTCCTGTGAGCTCTCGGCTCTCTGCACCGCTCTCTGCACCGCGTCCATCTGCACCGCGTCCACTGCACTGAGTTCATCCGAACCTCCGGATCGGCACCGGCCGATCGCGCCCCGCGTTGTGGTCCACGTTCACCACCGTTACGTGCTCCCGCCGCCAGGGAGCCCGGGAGGATGCATGAATCCACGGATGCACCAACGACTTCGCAGACGGGTGACCGGCCTGGTCGCCGCCTCGTTCCTGGCCGGCTGCCTCATATCGCCGCCGGCCTTCGCAGCGGCCGGCGCCGCAGAGGACCTGCCACCGCAGGAACCCGGCGTCACGCTGCGCGTCTTCGACATACAGCTGCCCATGAGCAAGATCTGCTCCATCAAGCCGGGACAGACGCCGAACGTCGACAAGTTGATGCCTACGATCGACTGGAGCTCCACCGACGACTTCGGCGCCGGCGACCACTTCGTGTCCCAGGTGATCGGCAACATCGACGTTCCCCAGGACGGCTCCTACACCTTCCGGCTGACCAGCGACGACGGCTCACGGCTGCTGATCGACGACAGGCCGGTCATCGACCACGACGGCCTGCACGGCGCCGAACCGAAGGACGGCACGGTCGAACTGACCGCAGGTCACCACGCGCTGCGGATCGACCACTTCGACCGCACCGGCGGCCAGCAGATCACGCTCGCCTGGCGGCCCCCAGGCGCTTCCGGCTTCTCCGTCGTGCCGAACTCGGTCCTGAGCACCGACGCCGGCGTCGTACGCGTGACCGCACCGGGCCGCAAGGAGTGCGAGAGCGGCACCGACTCCCCCGGCGACGGCCTGCCGCTGACCGATGTCCACCCCGGCTACGACCTGACCGACCTGCGGCCGGCCGGCTTCGAGCCGCAGATCACCGGCATGGACTGGCTGCCCGACGGCCGGCTCGCCGTCACCACATGGGGAGGCACCGACAACACGGCGGGCGAGGTCTACCTCCTCGGCAACGTCACCCATGACACCGGACCGGACAAGGTGACCGTCAAGAAGGTCGCGAGCGGCCTCAAGGAACCGATGGGCATCAAGGCCGTCGACGGCAAGATCTACGTGTCGCAGAAGCACGAACTGACCGAGCTCAGCGACGTCGACGGTGACGATGTCGTCGACGAACGGCGCACCGTGGCGAGCTGGCCCTTCGGCGGGAACTTCCACGAGTTCGCCTTCGGCCTGCTCCACCGCAACGGGTTCTTCTACCTCAACCTGTCGGTGGCCATCAACTACGGCGGCGCGACGACCGATCCGCAGCCCGCACGCAACCGCGGCACCACGGTCAAGGTGAACGCGAAGACGGGCGAGGTGTCCTACGTCGCGGGCGGTCTGCGCACCCCGAACGGCATCGGCTGGGGCCCCGGCGGCGACATCTTCGTGACGGACAACCAGGGCGGCTGGCTGCCGGCCTCCAAACTGGTACGGATCAAGCAGGACCGCTTCTTCAACCACTTCACGAACCCGGACGGCCCCTTCGACGCCAACCCCGTCAGCAAGCCCGTGCTGTGGCTGCCGCAGAACGAGATCGCCAACTCGCCCAGCACACCGCTCCACCTCACGAAGGGCCCCTACGCGGGGCAGCTGCTGTTCGGCGACGTCACCTACGGCGGTCTCCAGCGCGCCTTCCTGGAGAAGGTGAAGGGCCAGGACCAGGGCGCCGTGTTCCGGCACACCCAGGGACTCGAGGCAGGCGTCAACCGGATCAGCCAGGGCCCGGACGGCGCCATCTACGCCGGCGGTCTGGGCGCGGGCGGCAACTGGGGCCAGGAGGGCAAGCTCACCCACGGCCTGCAGAAGCTGACACCGAACGGGAAGGACGCCTTCGACATCCTGGCGATGCGCGCCAGGCCCGACGGCTTCGAGCTGGAGTACACCGAGCCGCTGTCCCAGGCCACGGCCGACACGCTGGCCGCCCGCTACCAGGTCGAGCAGTGGCGATACGTCCCCACACCCTCGTACGGCGGCCCGAAGGTGGACGAGGAGAAGCTGACCGTGGAGTCCGCCGCACTGTCCGCCGACCGCAAGAAGGTCACCCTGGTCATCCCCGGTCTCAAGCCCGACCGGGTGGTCCATGTGCGCTCGCCCCGCCCGTTCAGCTCCGCGAGCGGCGAAGCGCTGTGGAGCACGGAGGCCTGGTACACACTGAATGCCATGCCCGGAAGTCAGCCGAAGGTCACGCTCTACGAGGCCGAGGAGGCACGGCTCGCGGGCGGCGCCGGCACGGACACGGAGCATGCCGGTCACTCCGGCAGCGGCTTCGTCGACGGATACGGCACCGAGGGCGCCTCGACCACCTTCGACGTGGACGTCGACGAGGCCGGCACCTACGACGTCGGTCTGCGTTACGCCAACGGGCCGCACCCCTTCACCGGCACCAAGACCGTGAGCGTGTACGTCAACGGCAGCAGGTTCGGACAGTCGAAGCTGCTCAGCACCGGCGAGTGGAACACATGGTCCACCCGGACCGAACAACTGCCGCTGCGCGCCGGCGCCAACACCATCACCTACCGGTACGACAGCGGCGACACCGGGCACGTCAACCTCGACATGATCACGGTCCATCCGCACGGCAGCCGCGTGGTCCTGTTCGACGGGGCGGACCGGTCGGCCTGGCAGCAGACCGACGGCCGCACCGCGCAGTGGCCGCTGACGGACGGCGCGATGGAGGTCTGCTGCGGCGACATCCGCACCAAGCAGGCGTTCGGCGACTTCGAACTCCACGCCGAGTTCTGGCTGCCCGTGCTCCCGCCGGACGTGACGGGACAGGACCGGGCCAACAGCGGTGTGTATCTGCAGGACCGCTACGAGATCCAGGTGCTCGACTCCTACGGCGACACGACGCCGAAGATCGACGGAGCGGCCGCGATCTACCAGCGGAAGCCCGCGGACGTCAACGCGGCGAAACCGCCGGGCACCTGGCAGACGTACGACATCACTTTCCGCGCGGCACGTTTCGACGAGGCCGGCAGGAAGACGGAGGACGCCCGCGTGACCGTCGTGTGGAACGGCACGACGGTCCATGACGACGTGGCCGTGGCGGGTCCGACCGGCGCGGGAGCACCGGAGGGGCCGACGGCGGGCCCGATCCGCCTCCAGGACCAGTCCCGGGTCCACACGCCGGCACCCAGGCCGTACAGCGTGTCGTTCGCGATCTTCAGCGCCTCGTCGACCGAGTCGTACGTCGTGACGGAGAC
>NZ_JBFAQK010000017.1:0-132657 GCF_040677245.1 Streptomyces kurssanovii | reverse complement strand
TGCAGGGGGGACCCTGTGGGAGAGTAGGACGCCGCCGAACAATCATTGTGGGAAAGCCCCGCACCTCTGGTGCGGGGCTTTCCTGCGTTCAGGGGTCGATCAGGGTCGGCCGCACGCGCTATGACTCGACGTTTCCGGGCGAGTCATAGCGCATCCGATACCGACCAAGGGCCGCTAGCCGGGTTCAGAGGCGGCCGGCTGCTTTGAGAGCGAGATAGGCATCGGCGAGGGCGGGGGCGATCTTCTCCGGTGTCGCGTCCACAACGGTGACGCCGTGGCGCTGCAGCTGTTCCGCCGCCCGGTTCCGCTGGGACTGGGCCTGGGTGGCTGCCGCGGCATCGTAGACGCCCTCGACCGAGCCGCGCGTCGCCTTCATACGTTCGATGTGAGGATCCGCCACAGAGGCCACCAGAACGGTGTGGCGCTGTGTGAGCTGCGGGAGGACGGGGAGCAGGCCCTCTTCGACGGGGGCTGCGTCGAGGCTCGTCAGAAGCACGATGAGGGACCGGCGGGGAGCGTTCGTGAGCGCCGCGGCGCTGAGGCTGCGGGCGTCTGTCTCGACGAGTTCCGGCTCCAGGAGAGCGAACGCGTTGACCATGGCCGGAAGAACGTCACCCGCGGACCGTCCGACGACCTGGGCGCGGATGCGGCGGTCGTACGCCAGCAGGCCGACCCGGTCACCGGCGCGTGACGCCAGCGCACCCAGCAGGAGCGCGGCATCCATCGCGGCGTCCAGCCGGGGGACATCCCCCACGCGTCCCGCCGAGGTCCGTCCCGTATCGAGAACGATGAGGATGTGCCGGTCACGTTCCGGGCGCCAGGTGCGTACGGCGACGGTGGTCCGACGGGCGGTGGCCCGCCAGTCGATGGAGCGGGTGTCGTCCCCGGGCACGTAGTCGCGAAGACTGTCGAACTCCGTTCCCTGGCCCCTGATCAACACGCTGGTCCGGCCGTCGAGTTCGCGCAGTCGCGCCAGGCGGGACGGCAGGTGCTTGCGGCTCGTGAACGGCGGGAGGACGCGGAGCGTCCAAGGGACCTTGTGACTGCCCTGCCGGGCCGCCAGGCCCAGCGGCCCGTAAGAGCGGACCGTGATGCGCTCCGGCCGGTGGTCGCCCCGTCGTGTGGGCCGCAGGACCGTGGCGAGGCGACGGCGCTCGCCGGCCGGGACGGTCACTTTGTGGCGTGAGGCGGCCTGCTCGGCACCCGGCGGCCAGCTGCTCGGCGGCCAGGCATCGCGAACGTCGGCCCGCAGACGCCGGCCCGAGGGGTTGGTGACCATCAGGTCGACCTTCGCGGCGTCACCGAGTCGAACTGATGTATCACCACTTCGGGTGAACCGGAGCGTTCGCACTGGCGCGGCGAGGGCGTAGTCGCACAGGATTGCGAGTGAGAGGGGCGCGTTGACAGCGAGCATCCCGGTCCAGCTCGGAGCGAGGATGCCTACGGGGAGTGAGCCGAGCGCGGCCAGGAGTGCGGTTCGTCCGGTGAGGGCCATCGGTGCCTCAGCGCGGTACGGGGACGTGGGCGAGGATCGCGGTGATGACGGAGTCGGCGGTGACTCCCTCCATCTCCGCCTCGGGCCGGAGTTGGAGCCGGTGCCGAAGGGTGGGCAGGGCGAGGGCCTTCACATCGTCCGGGATGACGTAGTCGCGCCCGGTGAGCCAGGCCCAGGCGCGGGCGGTGGACAGCAGCGCGGTTGCGCCTCGGGGGGAGGCGCCCAGGGTGAGTGAGGGGGATTCACGGGTGGCACGACAGATGTCGACGACGTAGGCGGCGATCTCGGCGGAGACGGAGGTCTTGGCCACGGCGCGCCGGGCCGCTTCAAGTTCCGCAGGGCCGGCGACGGGACGCACCCCCGCCGCTTGGAGGTCGCGGGGGTTGAAGCCCTCCGCGTGCCGGGTCAGGACATTGATCTCGTCCTCGCGGGACGGAAGGGGGACCGTCAGCTTGAGGAGGAAGCGGTCCAGCTGTGCTTCAGGAAGGGGGTAAGTGCCCTCGTACTCGACGGGGTTCTGCGTAGCGGCGACGAGGAAGGGATCGGGGAGCAGCCTAGGGGTGCCGTCGACCGTCACCTGTCGTTCCTCCATCGCTTCGAGGAGCGACGACTGGGTCTTGGGCGGCGTCCGGTTGATCTCGTCGGCGAGAAGGAGGTTCGTGAAGACCGGTCCGGGCTGGAAAGAGAACTCGGACGTGTGGCTGTCGTAGACGAGCGACCCGGTGACATCGCTGGGCATGAGGTCGGGGGTGAACTGGACGCGCTTCGTGTCGAGCTCGAGCGATGCGGCCAGGGCACGTACCAGGAGGGTCTTGGCGACGCCCGGCACTCCTTCGAGAAGGACGTGACCGCGGCAGAGCAGAGCCACGACGAGACCGGTGACAGCGGGGTCCTGGCCGACCACGGCCTTGGCGATCTCGGTGCGCAGGGCCTCCAGGGAGGCGCGGGCGCGGTCCGAGCTCTCGGCTGTCTCGGGGGTCGGGGCGCTCATGAGGTGCGTACCTCTCTTTCGAGGGCGTCGAGTTGGTCTGCGAGTCGTACGAGTGCGGTGTCGTCGGCCGGTGGAGCGCCGAAGAGCAGTTCACGGAGGTCGTGCTCACCATGGGGAAGGTGCGCAGAGACCGCGGGAAGCAGGGCTTCGGGCGAGTGGGTGTCGGCGGCGGAGACACCGAGAAGCGGGGCAAGGCGGGTTCTTGTGGCGGAACGGAGCGAGGCGGCGGCGCGGTCGCGCGCGTTCACCTTGCGGTAGAGGCGGGCGCGGCCCTCGGTGGTCTCCGACGCGCGGATGGCGACCGGCAGTTGTTCGGTCACCAGGGGGCCGAGCCGGCGGGCACGCCAGACGGCCGCCAGGACGGCCGCCACGAGGAGTTGCAGCGTGCCCCACAGCCAGCCGCCGGGGATCAGGTCGAAGAACGTGTCCTCGCCGTCCGTTTCGCCGCTGCCCTGGTCGTCGCCGTCTCCGTCGGCGGGGTTCGCCGCGGAGGGGTCGTCGAGAGAAGGGATGTACCAGACCAGTTCGGGACGGGACCCGAGGAGTTGCAGGGCGAGGGAGGCATTGCCGTGCTTGTCGAGACGATCGTTGTAGAGGATGTCGGGAGCGCCGAGGAGGACGGTGTCGCCGTCGTTCGGCGCGTCGAGCCGCACCAGGGAGGGAAGGCCGTCGCTCGGGTAGCAACTGTCGGCGCCGGGAGCCTCCGTCGAGTAGCGCTCACCGCCGAGATCGGCGCTGCCGGCGCGCTGGGCGGCGGGGAGGTCGCACCCGGGGCTGCGCTGGGACACTTCGGTCCGGGTTTCGATGTCGACGTCCGGCGCGAGTGTGCCGACGGAGGCGAAACCGGGGGCGATCAGCAGTGTTCGTCCGCCGGCGGAGGCGGTCGCGGACCGGAAGTCCTCCTGCTGAGTGGCCGTCAGCATGTCGGGCTCGGTGACGAGGACGGTGGTGTCGACGCCGGCAGCGGCGGTGGCGTCCGCGAGGGTGGTGACCACCCTGGTGGAGACGCCCCGGTCCTTGAGGAGTTCGGCGACAGCGCGGCTGCCGTTCTGGTCCGCGGACCGTGGGTCGAGGCGGCCGTGGTGATCACCCGACCGCAGTGCCGCCATGGCGATGCCGCCCACGACGAGGAGCATGACCGCGAGGAGCAGGCCGCGGACGCGGCTCCAGACCTGGCGGGTGGAGGGCGACATGGACGTGGTGCTGCCCTTGGGGCCGTTCATTCGGCGGCTCCCTCGGCAGCTGTGGCCGACAGGGGCTTGGTGCTTTCCAGAGCGAGGTCCAGGTCCCGGAGCCGTTCGTACGCCTGCCGGTCGGCGGTGCGACCGCCGTACGTGACGTCGTCGAAGACACGGGCCGCGGCGCGCAGTTCGTCGGCGTGCTGGGGGAGCGGGCGCCCTGCCTCCGCGGCGGCCTCGTCGGCGGTACGGCCAGGCCTGGCGTCCAGGAGAGTGCGTTCCTCCAGGGAGCGGACGATGGCGCGCATCCGCTCCTGCACGGCCTGGTTCCACCGCTCGGCGGCGGCGTGCTCGTCCGCCGCGGTGCGGTGCGCGGAGGCGCTGCGCGGGCCGTCCTCGAAGAGGGAGTCCGAAGTGCGGACCGTGCGCTGGGGCTTACCGAGCCGCCACCACAGGGCGGCGGCGAGGGCGACGACGACGAGAATGACGGCGATCAGGCCGATCAGGCCGCCGGGCGTGCCGCTCGAGGCGGCGCCGAAGAGACTGTCGACCCACTCCCAGAAGCGGTCGAGGGCGCGCTCGAGAAGGTTCGGGTCGTTCTCGTGGTACATCGGCCGGGACAGCTCCCGCTCCGCCGCCTCGCGGGCGGGCTCGCGTGGAGTGTCCACCGGTACGTCGTCACTCGCGCCGACCAGCAGTGCCGCCGTCGCGCCCCCCGTGCCCAACACCGCATCAGCCCCCGGCGGTGCGGTCACCCGGAGGTGCCGACCCGTAGCCGGAGACGCCGGCGGCACGCGCGAGTTCGAGGTCGAGCGCTTCACGGCGGATGCGCTGGTCCACGTAGAGAAGCACCGTCACGCCGGCGGAGATCGGGTAGGTGATCGACGAGGCGATCACGGATCCGATGCCCGTGATGATCAGGAAGGGCCAGCCGAAGTCGGGGCCGGATCCGGTGAACAGATCACCGATTCCGGCGCCGTCCACCGCGAAGCCGATGATCGTGAACGGGATGGCGATGACCATGCTCACGACGAAGACGAGCAGCAGGGTCAGCAGCGTGATCCCGAAGACGCGCCACCAGGCGCCCTGCACGAGCTTGGCGGAGCGGCGCAGCGACGTGATGACGCCTTGACGTTCCAGCACGAGGGCAGGGGAGGCGAGGGCGAAGCGGACCATCAGCCAGATGATGACGGTGATGGCGGCGAGACCGCCGACCACGGAGAGGAGCACACCCGCGCCGCCGATCAGCATCCCCGGCAGTACGCCGACGGTCATGATCACGGCACTGCCCACCGGCAGCAGCAGGGTGAGTCCCAGGAGGTGGGGGATTCGCGGCCGGGCCTCGCGCCAGGCCTCGGCGAGCGTGATCGGGCGGCCGAGCACCGAGCGGCTGATCACCACGGTGAGCAGTGCGGTGGTCAGCAGGGTGCCGATCAAGGTGATCAGCAGGGCTGGGCCGAGGGCCACCAGGCTCGACTGCAGCGACTCGACGGACTGCTCCAGGGCTTCCTCGGGCGTCGCGTCGGGATCGAGCTCGGGAGGCGCCGGGAGCAGGTATCGCTCCACGAGGATGCTGCAGATCTGGGAGATGACGGAGACCGTGATCGTCACGCTCAGCACCGTGCGCCAGTGTGCGCGCAGCGTCGACACCGCGCCGTCGAGGATTTCACCGACGCCGAGAGGACGGAGCGGGATGACACCCGGTTTGGCTGCGGCGGGGGGCCTGCCCCAGCCGCCGTCGTGGTGCCTGCCGCCGCCCCAGTGCGGCGGGGGCGGGCCGGGGACCTGGCCGGGGCCGGTCGGCGCGGACCACTGTCCGGGAGGGGGCTGCTCCTTGGACCACTTCGAGGCAGGACCGCTTCCGTCCGCGGGCGGCGAGGGCTGCGGTACGCCGGGGCCGTTCTGCCCTTCGGAAGGAGCCGATCCGGGCGATGCCCAACCCGGAGTGTCGTTCACGGTCGTCCACCTCATGGATCGTTCACGGGGCCGGCCCGTCGAGCCGGCGCGTTCACAGTGTCCTTCCGCCTTTCCGGGCGGCCGGTTGGCTGCCATCGTGCCACGCGCGGGCGGTCGGCGGACCGGGGCCCGGGTCACCTTCGTGCCTTCATTGTCGGAGCGGCACCGGGCAGACTGGGCGGATGGCTGATCAGTACGTACAAAACCTGGTGGGTGCCGAGCCGTCGAAGCTTCCTGTGCTGCGGTGGGACGAGCCGCCCGAAGGGCCCGTACTGGTGCTTCTCGATCAGACCCGGCTCCCGGCCGAGGAGGTCGAACTGGTCTGCACCGACGTTGCCGTCCTGGTGCGGGCGATCCGTACGCTCGCCGTTCGCGGGGCGCCGCTCCTCGGCATCGCCGGTGCGTACGGAGTGGCGCTCGCGGCGCTGCGGGGCTTCGACGTGGACGAGGCCGCGGAGCTGCTGGAGACCGCGCGGCCCACCGCGGTGAACCTCGGGTACGGGGTGCGGCTGGCGGCGTCCGCGTACCGGACCGCCGTCGAGCGTGGTGCCGACAGCGAAGAGGCGGCCCGCGCGGCGCTCGCGGCGGCCGAGGAACTGCACCGCCGTGACGCGGAGGCCAGCCGGTCGATGGCCGGGCACGGTCTGGCGCTGCTGGAGGAGCTGCTTCCGGGCGGGGGTCACCGGATCCTGACGCACTGCAACACCGGGGCACTGGTGTCCGGTGGTGAGGGAACGGCGTTCGCCGTCGCGCTGTCGGCGCACCGGGCGGGCCGGCTCCAGCGGCTGTGGGTGGACGAGACACGGCCGCTGCTGCAGGGCTCCCGGCTCACCGCCTACGAGGCGGCACGCAACGGACTGCCCTACACGCTGCTCACGGACAACGCCGCGGGCTCCCTGTTCGCGGCCGGAGAGGTGGACGCCGTACTGATCGGGGCGGACCGGATCGCCGCGGACGGCTCGGTGGCGAACAAGGTCGGGAGCTATCCCCTGGCCGTCCTCGCCAAGTACCACCATGTGCCGTTCATCGTGGTCGCCCCCACGACGACGATCGACCTGGCGACACCGGACGGCTCGGCGATCGAGGTGGAGCAGCGGCCGGCGCAGGAGGTGACGGAGGTAACATCCCCGCAGTCCGCAGTGGCCGGCGCCGGAAGCGGCGGGCAGACAGTGGCCCCCCTGGGAACCCAGGCGTACAACCCCGCATTCGATGTCACGCCGCCGGATCTGGTGACGGCGATCGTCACCGAGGAGGGGGTGTTGTCGCCGGTCACCGTGGGCGGCGTAGCGGAGCTGTGTGCCAGGTCACGCCAGGTAACGATTAGCTAATGGGATGATGTCGTTTATGAAGGGACGAGTCCTTGTCGTCGACGACGACACCGCACTGGCCGAGATGCTCGGCATTGTGCTGCGTGGTGAAGGTTTCGAGCCGTCGTTCGTAGCGGACGGTGACAAGGCACTTGCCGCTTTCAGGGAAGCCAAGCCGGATCTTGTGCTGCTCGACCTCATGCTGCCCGGAAGGGACGGCATCGAGGTGTGCAGGCTGATCCGGGCCGAGTCGGGTGTTCCGATCGTGATGCTCACTGCCAAGAGCGACACCGTCGATGTCGTGGTCGGGCTCGAGTCCGGGGCCGACGACTACATCGTCAAGCCGTTCAAGCCGAAGGAGCTGGTCGCCCGGATCCGGGCCCGGCTGCGGAGGTCGGAGGAGCCCGCCCCGGAGCAGCTGACGATCGGTGACCTGGTCATCGACGTCGCCGGTCACTCCGTGAAGCGGGACGGGCAGTCGATAGCGCTGACCCCGCTGGAGTTCGACCTGCTGGTCGCGCTCGCACGCAAGCCCTGGCAGGTGTTCACCCGAGAGGTGCTGCTGGAGCAGGTGTGGGGTTACCGCCACGCCGCCGACACGCGGCTGGTGAACGTGCATGTGCAGCGGCTGCGCTCCAAGGTCGAGAAGGACCCGGAGCGGCCGGAGATCGTGGTGACCGTCCGTGGTGTCGGTTACAAGGCCGGGCCGAGCTGACATGTCCAATGGCAGCGTTGCTCCGAAGCCCGGCCAGCCGGGGGTCCGTACGGGGCGGGCTGCCGGACCGGGGTGGGGGCCCTCGCGATTCGGCCGTCTGCTCCATGGCGGACGGCTGCTCCAGGAAAGCGCCCCCGGCGGGCCGGTGCCCCGGCTCGTCATGCGCTGGGTGCGCCGTCCGTTGCTCCCCGCCGTGAGGCTGTGGCGACGGAACATCCAGCTCCGGGTGGTCGTGAGCACGCTCCTGATGTCACTGGGCGTGGTGGTGCTGCTCGGCTTCGTCGTCATCGGGCAGGTGCGCAACGGTCTGCTCGACGCCAAGGGCCAGGCGGCGCAGAGCCAGGCGGCCGGCGGCTTCGCCGTCGCCAGGGAGAAGGCGAACGCGCCGATCGGGCCCGGCGGCGGGCAGGGCGACAACGCGGCGGACGGAAACGCCCGTACGTGGCGTTCCGATCTGGTGGTGCAGCTCTCCAGCGGTGGCCAGGGCGCCTTCAACGTGGTCGCGCTCAGCGCCGACGCACAGGGCGCGGGCACCAGCCGTGCGCCACGTACCTCAGGTGGCGTGGATCCGGCGAGCATCCCGCAGGACCTGCGGGACGCCGTGCGGCAGGGCGGGGGGACGTTCGAGACGTACCTCAGCATCCGGTACACGGACAACGTGGTCGATCCCGAGCCCGGGCTCGTCGTGGGCACGCAGCTGAACGACATCGAGGGCAATCCCTACGAGCTGTACTACCTGTTCCCCCTCGCGCAGGAGGAGCAGTCACTGAACCTCGTCAGAGGCACCCTCGCCACGGCGGGACTCTTCGTCGTGGTGCTGCTCGGCGCGATCGCGTGGCTCGTGGTGCGCCAGATCGTCACCCCCGTACGGATGGCGGCCGGGATCGCGGAGCGTCTCGCGGCGGGCCGGCTCCAGGAGCGGATGAAGGTCACCGGCGAGGACGACATCGCGAGGCTCGGTGAGGCGTTCAACAAGATGGCGCAGAACCTCCAGCTGAAGATCCAGCAGCTCGAGGAGCTCTCCAGGATGCAGCGCCGCTTCGTCTCGGACGTTTCGCACGAGCTGCGTACCCCGCTGACGACGGTGCGGATGGCCGCCGACGTCATCCACGAGGCGCGCAGCGACTTCGACCCGGTGACGGCACGCTCCGCCGAACTCCTCGGCGACCAGCTCGACCGCTTCGAGTCGCTGCTCTCCGACCTGCTGGAGATCAGCCGGTTCGACGCGGGTGCCGCCGCGCTCGAGGCGGAGCCGATAGACCTGCGCGAGGTCGTACGGCGGGTCATCGGCGGCGCCGAGCCGCTGGCGGAACGCAAGGGCAGCCGTATACGGGTCGTCGGTGACGAGCAGCCCGTCGTCGCAGAGGCGGACGCCCGGCGGGTCGAGCGAGTGCTGCGCAATCTCGTGGTCAACGCCGTCGAGCACGGTGACGGCAAGGACGTCGTGGTCCGCATGGCGGTCGCCGGCGGTGCCGTCGCGGTCGCGGTGCGGGACTACGGCGTGGGTCTCAAGCCCGGCGAGGCGACCCGCGTGTTCAACAGGTTCTGGCGTGCCGATCCGGCGCGTGCGCGGACCACGGGCGGCACCGGCCTCGGGCTGTCGATCGCCGTCGAGGACGCCAGGCTGCACGGTGGCTGGCTGCAGGCGTGGGGCGAGCCGGGTGGCGGCTCGCAGTTCCGCCTGACCCTGCCGCGCACGGCGGACGAGCCGCTGCGTGGCTCACCGATACCGCTGGAGCCGGAGGACTCGCGGCAGAACCGGGAGCGTGCCGCCTCGTCGGGGAATTCTGAGGGGAACGGGCACCGGATGACGTCCGTGCCCGCTCAGACGGCGTCGGACCTGTCGCCGCTGCCGCCGCGTACGGCGCCTCCCGAGGTCGACCCGACGGCGCTGCCGGGCAACGGCTCACGGGTGGTGGCTAGGCAGGCAGGAGAGCGGGGAGACCTCCCCGCGGCGAGGGCTTCATCGGAGCGGGAGGACACGACTCGTGGGCGCTGACCCTCGTCGTCACGGGCAGGCGGGCGTGCGGCGCGTATCGGCGCTGCTCGGCTGCAGCGGAGTGCTGCTGGCCGGGTGCGCCTCGATGCCGGACACCGGCGACGTCCACGCCGTCAAGGCGTCGCAGCGGGCCGACTCGCAGGTGCGGGTGTACGCGGTGCCGCCGAGGAAGGACGCGACCCCGGACGAGATCGTCACGGGCTTCCTCGAGGCGATGACCAGTGACGACACCAACTTCGACACGGCACGCTCGTACCTGACTCCGGAGGCGTCGGAGAAGTGGCAGCCGGAGGCGAGCACCACGGTGCTGGCGTCGGCTCCCGATCCGGGTGTGCCGGTCCCGGGCCGCCGGGACAACCCCGGGATGAGTTACCCGCTGCTCGGACGGCACATCGCCACCGTCGACGCGCAGCACGCCTATCAGCCCGTCACGCCGAGCGAGTACCGCCGGACCATCCACCTGTCGCAGAAGGCGGGCCCCGACGGGAAGCAGTGGCGCATCGACAGCCTGCCCGCCGGGCTGCTGCTGGGCGCGTCCGACTTCGAGCGCAACTACCGCTCCGTCAACAAGTACTACTTCGCCTCCGGACGCGACGTCGTGGTCGCGGACCCGGTCCACATCAGGCAGCGGCAGGACCCGGTGACCCGGATGGACCCGGTGACCCAGGCGGTCAAGGCATTGCTGGAAGGGCCCACGAACTGGCTGAAGCCGGTCGTCGAGTCGCGGTTCCCGACCGGTACGGCGTTGAAGCTCAAGGACGGCGCCACGTCACTGTCGTTCGACGACCGCAACGGCCTGAAGGTGCCTCTGGACGACAAGGCGTCCAACGTGGGGCGCACGCAGTGCATGAAGATGGCGGCGCAGATCATGTTCACCATCAAGGACCTGTCGTCGGCGAGGCTCGAGCAGGTCGAGCTGCTGCGCTCGAACGGATCGCAGCTGTGCGTGATGAGTGCCGGCCAGGCCGAGGGCTACGCCCCCGACCACTCCTCCGGCCGCCCGGACAACCAGTACTTCGTCGACAGCAAGCGGCGCCTGGCCCTGCTGGCGGCGGGAGCCACGGAGGCCGGCGAACCGCAGAACGTGGCAGGTCCCTTCGGCGACGGCCGCCTCGCGGTGGACACGGTCGGTGTGGCGAGGGACGAGCACAAGGCCGCGGCCGTCGCCGGCGACTTCAGCCGGCTGTACGTGGCGTCGATCGTCTCCGACAGCAAGCTGGGCGACCCGGTGATCACCAGTTCCGGCAAGGGACCCGACAACCGTCTGACCGCGCCCAGCTGGGACGGGCGCGGGGACCTGTGGGTGGCCGACCGGGACCCGAACGCGCCGGCACTCAAGCGCCTGCCGAACGGCGCGGACGCCGCCCCGGAGGAGGTCAAGATCGTTCCAGGGCTGGACGGGGCGCGTATCCAGGCGGTGAAGGTGTCCGCGGACGGTGCGCGGATCGCGCTGCTGCTGACCAAGGACGGCAGTACGACCCTGAAGATCGGGCGCGTGGAACGGCACGGCGACAGTGACGATCCCGTCGTGACCGTCACGGAACTGCGGCCCGCCGCACCGCAGATGGAGGCCGTCACGGCCGTGTCGTGGGCGGGACCGAGCAGGCTTGTCGTGGTCGGCAAGGAGGCCGGCGGCGTTCAGCAGGTGCGGTACATCCAGACGGACGGCTCGACCGTTCCCAAGGGGATCCTGCCCGGACTCAACCAGGTGAAGTCGGTCGCCGCGTCGGACGACGAGAGTCAGCCGCTCGTGGCCTACTCGCAGGAGGACGGCATCGTGCGCCTGCCCGCCGGCGCGAACTGGCAGACGCTGGTCAAGGAGGGCACCGCGCCGGTCTACCCGGGCTAGGGCTCGTCGGATCAGGCGCCGGGCGTGTTGTCCACAGGACCGCCCGGCCGATCTGCCGCCCTGCCACAGTGGTCCTCATGCGGGCGTGGTGGCGCGAAATCTCCGGTCTGGTGATCCCTGCGGTCTGCGGCGGCTGCGGCACGCCCCGTACGCAGCTGTGCGAGGTGTGCGGGCAGGCGCTGCACGGTCGGGCGGCACGCAGGGCCAGGCCCGTGCCGGAGCCGGCGGGGCTCCCCGTGGTGCACGCCGCCGCGGCCTACACCGGCTCGGTCCGCGCCGTGATCCTGGCGCACAAGGAGCGGGGCGCGCTCGGGCTGGCCGCGCCGCTCGGGGCGGCACTGGCCGGGGCCGTGCGGGCGGCCATGGGGTACGTGGACGGGCAGGGCGGCCCTGTGCTGCTGGTGCCCGTGCCGTCCGCGCCGGGCGCCGTGCGGGCACGTGGTCATGACGCGGCGCGGCGGATCGCCCTCGCGGCGGCGGCCGAGCTGCGGCGCACGGGCCCGGCCGCGCGGGTGCTCCCGGTGCTGCGGCAGCGGCGCCGGATGGCCGACCAGGCGGGCCTCACGGCCCGCGAGAGGCTCGCGAACGTGGCGGGGGCCCTGGAGGTGCGGGCCGGTGGTGCGCGGCTGCTGGCGGGCGGCAGGGCGGTGATCGTGGACGATCTCATGACGACCGGCGCGACGCTCGTCGAGGCGGCGCGGGCACTGAGTGCCGCGAGGGGGACGGACCCGCGCGTCGCGGTGTCGGCCCGGGCGGCGGTCGTCGCTGTTCCACCGCTGTCCTTCGAAATAAACCGGAACTGAATGCGAACCCGCGTCGTTGCAGCTAGTGACAGGGTAAAAACGCCTGATCGGAGGTACCTCCCAGTAGCGGGTGCCGACACCCGTCCCAGAGAGCTATGTTCGGTGTGAGGAATGGCGACAAGCACACCTCACCGAATGGCTGCCGGTTTTCCTGGTCGGAAAGCACGGCGGCGGCACTTCGAAAATTGGGGTGGGTGGAGATCTTGCCGACTGGGGAGGAGGAGGTGAAAGTCGCCAAGTCCGAGGCTCCGGAGATCACCGGAGCCTGGTGCAAGAGGGAGATGCTCCGCAGCCGGTGAGCGGGCGGAGCGAATCCGGGAACGGAGTTCTGCGTGGACATCGTCGTCAAGGGCCGCAAGACCGAGGTGCCCGAGCGGTTCCGCAAGCACGTGGCCGAGAAGCTGAAGCTGGAGAAGATCCAGAAGCTCGACGGCAAGGTGATCAGCCTCGACGTCGAGGTGTCCAAGGAGCACAACCCGCGGCAGGCCGACCGTTCCGACCGCGTGGAGATCACACTCCGCTCGCGGGGACCGGTGATCAGGGCCGAGGCCGCGGCTGCCGACCCGTACGCAGCGCTGGACCTCGCGACCGGCAAGCTGGAGGCACGCCTTCGCAAGCAGCACGAGAAGCGTCACAACCGGCGTGGCGCCGGCCGCCTGTCGGCGGCCGAGGTGGTCGATGTCGTCCCCGGCGTCGCAGAGTTGAGCGCCACCAACGGCCGGCCCCTCACCCAAGAGACGACCGAGTCCGTTCCCACCACCAAGATCGGCTCGATCGAGGTGCAGGGTGAAGGACCGCTGGTGGTGCGCGAGAAGCTGCACACAGCAGCACCGATGACGCTCGACCAGGCGCTCTACGAAATGGAGCTGGTCGGGCACGACTTCTATCTCTTCGTCGACTCCGAGACGAAGCAGCCCAGTGTCGTCTACCGACGACACGCCTACGACTACGGCGTCATTCACCTGGAGACGGACCCCTTGGCCGGGTCCGAGGCCGGCGGCGCCGGAGGTGCGCTCGGCGGCTGACGCCGAAATCCCGTAGCCCTGTCGACGAAGAATCCCGGTGCCCCTGGAGCGCCTCGTGCGCCCCCAGGGGCACCCTCGTGCCGCAACAGGATCACCGCACTGTCGCCCGGGCATGAAAGCATGACGTCGTAAGCCAACCGGTGCGCCCCGTACTGACGTTGGCGGACCACACATGATCTTCGGGCCACGGCCTCAGGGGGAGGAACGATGGCGGACACTTTCGGTCCGGTGCACGGCAGCACGGGCCACCCCGGTGAAGCGCACTCGGACGGTGAACGGCACGGCGAGGAGCAGGGCGGCGGGGGCAAGGAGCCCATCCGGGTCCTGGTCGTCGACGACCATGCCCTGTTCCGGCGGGGACTGGAGATCGTCCTCGCGCACGAGGAGGGCATCGAGGTCGTCGGCGAGGCGGGCGACGGGGCGGAGGCCGTGGACAAGGCTGCCGACCTGCTGCCCGACATCGTGCTGATGGATGTGCGGATGCCGAAGCGAGGCGGCATCGAGGCATGCACCTCCATCAAGGAGGTGGCCCCCAGCGCGAAGATCATCATGTTGACGATCAGCGACGAGGAGGCCGATCTCTACGACGCGATCAAGGCCGGAGCGACCGGCTATCTCCTCAAGGAGATCTCCACGGACGAGGTCGCGACCGCCATCCGCGCGGTGGCGGACGGGCAGTCGCAGATCAGCCCCTCCATGGCGTCGAAGCTGCTCACCGAGTTCAAGTCGATGATCCAGCGCACCGACGAGCGCAGGCTGGTGCCCGCGCCCCGGCTCACCGACCGGGAGCTCGAGGTGCTCAAGCTCGTGGCGACGGGCATGAACAACCGGGACATCGCCAAGGAGTTGTTCATCTCGGAGAACACCGTCAAGAACCATGTGCGCAACATCCTGGAGAAGCTTCAGCTGCACTCCAGGATGGAGGCCGTGGTCTACGCGATGCGGGAGAAGATCCTCGAGATCCGGTAGCCGAGGCTCCCCGGGGATCCGGCCGGTACGGGCGGGCCGAGCGGTCCGCGATGTCAGTCCAGGGCCTTGACCAGGTCCGCCGTGAGCTCGGGGCGGTCGACCCGCTCGACGCGGACGGAGTCGCAGCCCACCCATTCCGCCGCTTCGCGCAGTGCCTGAGCCATCGGGGCCACGGCCTTGGGAGTGTCCAGTGAGACCTGGCGGGCCACCAGCGTCCTGCCCTCGCGTGCCGGGTCGACGCGGCCCAGCAGCTTCCCGCCGGCGAGCAGCGGCATCGCGAAGTAGCCGTGCACCCGCTTCTGCTTGGGGACGTAGGCCTCCAGCCGGTGGGTGAAGCCGAAGACGCGCTCCGTCCGCGCGCGCTCCCAGATGAGCGAGTCGAACGGCGAGAGCAGCGTCGTACGGTGCCGGCCACGCGGCGGGGAGGCGAGCGCCGCCGGATCCGCCCAGGCGGGCTTGGCCCAGCCCTGGACGCGGACCGGCACCAGCCCCGAGTCCGCGACCACGGCGTCGAACTGCTCACCCTTGAGGCGGTGGTAGTCCGCGATGTCCGTGCGGGTCCCGACGCCCAGCGACTCGCCCGCCAGCCGGACGAGACGGCGCAGGCACTCGGTGTCGTCCAGGTCGTCGTGCAGCAGGGCGTCGGGGATCGCCCGCTCCGCGAGGTCGTACACCCGCTTCCAGCTGCGCCGCTCGGTGCACACGACCTCGCCGTACATCAGAGCCCGTTCGACGGCGACCTTGGAGGCGGACCAGTCCCACCACTCCCCGCCGTTGTTCGCGCCGCCCAGGCCGGTCGCGGTCAGCGGGCCCTCCGTACGCAGCTGCTTGATCACGGCGTCGTACGCGCCGTCCGGGAGGTCGTGGTACCACTGCGGGCGGGCGCGGTAGGCGCGCCTCCTGAAGGCGAAGTGGGGCCACTCCTCGACGGGCAGGATGCACGCCGCGTGCGACCAGTACTCGAAGCTGTGGCCGCCCGTCCAGTAGGCGTCCTCGACCGCCTTGCGGCCGACGGCGCCGAGCCTCGCGTACGGGATCAGCTCGTGCGAGCGGGCCAGCACCGAGATCGTGTCCAGTTGCACGGCACCAAGGTGACGAAGAACGCCCCGCACCCCGCCCCGCCTGTCGGGAGCGCCCAGGAACCCCTGGGCGCGCAGGGCGATGCGGCGGGCCTCGTCGGCGGAGAGTTCGAGGGTGGGCGGCGGCGTCGTCATGTCCTGCACGATAGAGGCCGCCACTGACAGTCCGGCCCCCTCACGACAACAGTCCGGCCCCCTCACGACAAGGGGTGCCCGCGACGGAATCATGGCGCTCCCCTTCGTCAACGGGTGCCCGGTGAGGGCCTTACCGGACGCGGGAAGCCGGACTCAGCGGCGGGCCGGCAGGTAGGCGTGGTTGCTCGCCAGCCCGACGTCGGACGGCAGCAGGCCACCGACCCACACGTCCCGCAGGGTGTCCTTGTTGAGCAGCGCCGCACGCAGCTCCCCCTCCATGCGGAAGCCGGCCTTCTGCGCGACCGCGCGGGAGGCGGCGTTGCCGACCTCGGCACGCCATTCCAGGCGGGTGGCGCCCAGCCTCATGAAGGCCCAGTGGGAGACGGCGGTGACGCTCTCCACCGTCACGCCCCGGCCCCGGTGCTCCTTGCCCGTCCAGAAGCCGATCTCCCACGTCCCGGAGAAGGTGCGCATGGTCACGGCGACGGAGCCCATCAGCGGGCCGCCCTCGCGCGGCAGCACGGCGAAGGTGCACATGGTGCTGTTGCGCCAGCCGTCCGGGACCGTGTGTTCGGTGAACTCGGCGGCGTGCTCCCACTCGTAGGGCGAGGGAACCGTCGTCCACCGCTGGATGTCGGGATCCTGGCAGGCCTGGTGGACGGACTTCGTGTCCTCGGGGGTGAAGGTCCGCAGCAGCAGGCGTTCGGTGGTGAGGGTGATCGGCTCCATGCCGGGATTCTTGCCAGCGCGGCGCGCCGATGCGAGCACTTTCTGTCCTTCACCGGCACCTTCGGTGCTTCCCAGGCGTTCACCTGATGGCGGACAGCAGGCCTCAGTGGCGATGGACCTCCCGACGCGGCCGGGTCCTCGCTTACGATGGCCGATGCGGTGGGGCCCACCTGCCGTGCCCGCGCCAGTGTCCACCCCAGACCCAGTGCCAGGCCCGACCGGCAAGGAGACCAACCTCAGTGTCCGTCTTCAACAAGCTCATGCGTGCAGGCGAAGGCAAGATCCTGCGCAAACTGCACCGCATCGCGGACCAGGTCAACTCCATCGAAGAGGACTTCGTCAACCTCTCCGACGCCGAGTTGCGGGCGCTCACGGACGAGTACAAGCAGCGTTACGCGGACGGTGAGAGCCTGGACGACCTGCTTCCCGAGGCGTTCGCCACCGTGCGTGAGGCCGCCAAGCGGGTGCTCGGCCAGCGCCACTACGACGTCCAGCTCATGGGCGGCGCCGCCCTGCACCTCGGCTATGTCGCAGAGATGAAGACCGGTGAGGGCAAGACCCTCGTCGGCACGCTCCCCACATATCTGAACGCGCTGTCCGGCAAGGGCGTCCACCTGATCACGGTGAACGACTACCTCGCCGAGCGCGACTCCGAGATGATGGGCCGCGTCCACAAGTTCCTGGGCCTCGAAGTCGGCTGCATCCTCGCCAACATGTCGCCGGCCCAGCGCCGTGAGCAGTACAACTGCGACATCACTTACGGCACGAACAACGAGTTCGGCTTCGACTACCTGCGCGACAACATGGCGTGGTCCAAGGACGAGCTCGTCCAGCGCGGCCACAACTTCGCCGTGGTCGACGAGGTCGACTCGATCCTCGTCGACGAGGCCCGTACCCCGCTGATCATCTCCGGTCCCGCCGATCAGGCCACCAAGTGGTACGGCGACTTCGCCAAGCTGGTGACGCGCCTCACCAGGGGCGAGGCGGGGAACCAGCTCAAGGGCATCGAGGAGACCGGCGACTACGAGGTCGACGAGAAGAAGCGCACCGTCGCGATCCACGAGTCCGGCGTCGCCAAGGTCGAGGACTGGCTCGGCATCGACAACCTCTACGAGTCGGTGAACACTCCCCTCGTCGGCTACCTGAACAACGCCATCAAGGCGAAGGAACTGTTCAAGAAGGACAAGGACTACGTCGTCATCGACGGCGAAGTCATGATCGTCGACGAGCACACCGGCCGTATCCTCGCCGGCCGCCGCTACAACGAGGGCATGCACCAGGCGATCGAGGCGAAGGAAGGGGTGGACATCAAGGACGAGAACCAGACGCTCGCCACGATCACCCTCCAGAACTTCTTCCGCCTCTACGACAAGCTCTCCGGCATGACCGGTACGGCGATGACCGAGGCCGCCGAGTTCCACCAGATCTACAAGCTCGGCGTCGTCCCGATCCCCACGAACAGGCCGATGGTCCGCAAGGACCAGTCCGACCTGATCTACCGCACCGAGGTCGCGAAGTTCGCCGCCGTCGTCGACGACATCGCGGAGAAGCACGAGAAGGGTCAGCCGATCCTGGTCGGCACCACCTCGGTCGAGAAGTCCGAGTACCTCTCGCAGCAGCTGAGCAAGCGCGGCATCCAGCACGAGGTCCTCAACGCCAAGCAGCACGACCGGGAGGCGACGATCGTCGCCCAGGCCGGTCGCAAGGGTGCCGTCACCGTCGCCACGAACATGGCCGGCCGTGGTACCGACATCAAGCTCGGCGGCAACCCGGACGACCTCGCGGAGGCCGAGCTGCGTCAGGCGGGTCTCGACCCCGTCGAGCACGTCGAGGAGTGGGCCGCGGCCCTGCCCGCCGCGCTGGAGCGCGCCGAGGCGGCCGTGAAGGCCGAGCACGACGAGGTCAAGGAGCTCGGCGGCCTGTACGTGCTGGGCACCGAGCGCCACGAGTCCCGCCGTATCGACAACCAGCTGCGCGGTCGTTCCGGCCGTCAGGGCGACCCCGGCGAGTCCCGTTTCTACCTCTCGCTCGGTGACGACCTGATGCGCCTGTTCAAGGCGCAGATGGTCGAGCGCGTGATGTCGATGGCGAACGTTCCCGACGACGTCCCGATCGAGAACAAGATGGTGACGCGCGCGATCGCCTCCGCGCAGTCCCAGGTCGAGCAGCAGAACTTCGAGACCCGTAAGAACGTCCTGAAGTACGACGAGGTGCTCAACCGGCAGCGCGAGGTCATCTACGGCGAGCGTCGCCGCGTCCTGGAGGGTGAGGACCTGCACGAGCAGGTGCGTCACTTCATGGACGACACCATCGACGCCTACATCCAGGCGGAGACGGTCGAGGGCTTCGCCGAGGAGTGGGACCTGGACCGCCTGTGGGGCGCGTTCAAGCAGCTCTACCCGGTGAAGATCACCGTCGAGGAGCTGGAGGAGGCGGCCGGCGACCGTGCCGGCATCACCGCCGAGTTCATCGCCGACTCGATCAAGGACGACATCCACCAGCAGTACGACGAGCGTGAGAAGCAGCTCGGCTCGGACATCATGCGTGAGCTCGAGCGGCGCGTGGTGCTGTCGGTCCTGGACCGCAAGTGGCGCGAGCACCTTTACGAGATGGACTACCTCCAGGAGGGCATCGGCCTGCGCGCGATGGCGCAGAAGGACCCCCTGGTCGAGTACCAGCGCGAGGGCTTCGACATGTTCACCGCCATGATGGAGGGCATCAAGGAGGAGTCCGTCGGCTACCTGTTCAACCTGGAGGTCCAGGTCGAGCAGCAGGTCGAGGAGGTCCCGGTGCAGGACGCGGCGGCGAAGACCTCGCTGGCCAAGGAGGACGCGGTGCCGGCCGGTGCGGGCCGTCCCGAGATCCGCGCGAAGGGGCTCGAGGCCCCGCAGCGTCCCGACCGGCTGCACTTCTCCGCGCCGACGGTCGACGGCGAGGGCGGCGTGGTCGAGGGCGACTTCGAGAACGGCGACGGCACGTCGCGGTCGGAGTCGGACGGGATGACGCGGGCGGAGCGCCGCAAGGCCCAGAAGACGGCGGGGCGTCGTCGCAAGAAGTAACCGGGTACGCAGTATCCGACGGCCGGGGCCGGACACCGAGGGGTGTCCGGCCCCGGCCGCGTTCCCGCCCACGGGCGGGCCCGGACGCCCGGACGCCCGGGCTCCACCGGAGCGGCCTTGGCCCGGACCGGGCTCCACGTCCGGGGTCGGCCGCGTTCCCGCCCACGGTCGCCCGGCCGCCCGGGCGACCGGGCTCCACGTCCGGGCCGGCCGCGGCCAGGCCCTGGCTCCTCGTCCGCGCCCCGGCCTACCCAGGCGCTGGCTCCCCGTCCGCGGCCGGCCCGCACAGGCCCTGGCTTCTCGCGCGGGCCCTGACCGCCGGGTCCTGGCTCCCCGCCCGCCGGACGGCCTTCCAGGCAGCACGGCGCCGCTCCGAGGGCTCGGGCGGGGGCCATGCCCGCCCGAGCCGTTCGGAGCCTCCAGGCGGGCACTCAGGCATCCGTGCACCGGGGCTACGCACGCCCGGCTTCGTCAGCAGCGGTCCGGGCGGTGCTGTCTGGGCGCTGCTGTCCGGGGCCGCCTGAGTGGCGGCGCGGCCCGGCGGCCCGGCGCCTGCCGGGCCGCCGGGCTCCGAGGGACCGTCGCTCAGCGGTCCACCGCGACCTCGATCGCCGCGCAGCGCCAGCGCAGGTCCCGGCCCTGCTCCAGTCGGAACGCCATCGCGCTGACCCGGTCGCCCGAGCCGATGCGGGCGAAGGCCTCGATCACACCCGGTCCCGGATGGAACTCGCCGCAGTGGCGGACGACCGGCGTGGCCCGGTCCGCCGGAAGCAACGGCGTCCCCGGGGCGAGCCGGACGAGCTGTTCGTAGGCCTCGCCGATCGTGTGCCCGAGCATCCAGTGCACCGGGCGCCGGCCGCTCAGTACCGCGAGCAGACGGTCGGCGAACCAGTAGTGCGGTTTGTGCATCCTGCCGCGTGCCCGGGTCAGTGCCGCCGCCGCGTGGGCGGCGGGCCTGCGCTGGTCGTGGCGGCCTGCGGGCCTGGTCCTGTCCATACGGATCGCCCCCGATGTGCTGGTCCCGGGCTGGGTACCGGGAGGTAGCTTCGACGGGGAACTTCTATGACGTGCGCACCTTTGCCGCAAAGCGGCGAAAGCGCCCAAGGCGGTGGCCGTGAACTTCACCTATCAGGGTGACGAGGCGCTGTACGGACGGGCCGCACGGGCCCTCGACGGGGTACGGAGTGGACGGCGGGAGGGCGACAGGGCGCACCCCGAAGGGGTACGCCGCACGTATCCTGAGGGCGATCACCGACTACGAAAGCGGCCTGTCATGCGCGTGTACGTCCCCCTGACCCTTCCCGGTCTCGCAGCGGCGCACAAGGCGGGCGAACTGGGCCCCGGCCCGCTGACCGCCTACGCCGTCACGCCGGGACTGCGCGAGTGGTACGTCTCCGACGACATCGAGGAACTGGAGTACGCGGCGCTCAGCCGCGCCGCCGCCGCGTCCTTGCGTCTGATCGCCGGCGACCCGGACGCGGCCCGGCGCCGCGCGGTCGTGGCCGTCGACGTGCCGGACCAGGACGCCGTCGCCGATCCCGACCGGGTTCTCGACGCCGGCGCGCTCGGCGAGGTGCGCATCGCCAGGGGCGTGCCGATGTCCAAGGCGGCCGCCGTCCACGTGGACGCCGACGACGCGGTGGACGACGTCTCGGCCGCGGTCGCGGCGCTCGGCGCGGCCGACCACGGTGACGACGACGCGCAGTTCACGGTCGACGGCGCGGAGGACCACGAGCTGCTCTGGTTCGGTGTGCAGGAGATCCCGAACATCGTCGGCTGACCGCCCGCGCGCGGGCTGTCGTACCGACAGCCCGACAGCCCGACAGCCCGACCGGCCGACCGGCCGACAGCCCGGCCGCGCGCCGGGCTGTCGGACCCGGCCTGTACGGTTTTCGCCATGGGCAAGCAGGGGACGCAGGCGCATCTGGTCTGGGACTGGAACGGCACACTGCTCGACGACATCGGCGCGGTCATCGCGGCGACGAACGCCGCCTTCGCGGAGCTGGGGCTCGAGCAGATCACGCTCGAGCGGTACCGGGAGCTGTACTGCGTGCCCGTCCCCCGTTTCTACGAGCGGCTCATGGGACGGCTGCCGACGAACGACGAATGGCTCGTGATGGACGCGGCCTTCCACAAGCACTACTGGACGCGGGCGGAGACATGCGGGCTCGCCGAGGGCGCCGCGGAGTTGCTCACCCGCCGCCAGAGTGCCGGTCTGACCCAGTCGCTGCTGTCCCTCGCCCCGCACGAACACCTGGTGCCGATCGTGCGCCGGCACGGCATCGAGGAGCGGTTCGTCCGGGTCGACGGCCGGATCGGCACGTCGACCGCGGGAAAGGCCGAGCACATGGTGCGGCACCTGGCGCAGCTCGCCGGTGTACGGGCCGAGCACGTCGTCGTCATCGGTGACGCGGCGGACGACGCCGTCGCCGCCGCCCACGTCGGCGCGAAGGCCGTGCTGTACACGGGCGGATCGCACAGCCGCGCCAGTCTGGAGAGCGTCGGGGTGCCGGTGGTCGACTCCCTTCAGGAGGCCGTCGAGGTGGCGGAGGAGCTCGTGGCCGGCTGACCGGCCACGGGCGTCACGTCACCGGCGCCGTCGCCCGCAGCACCTTGAGGAACTCCCGCATCCACACCGGATGGTCCGGCCAGGCGCGCGAGGAGACCAGCGAACCGTCCACGACCGCCGCCACGTCCTGGAACGACGCCCCGGCGGCCTGCATGTCCAGTTCGAGCGCGGGGTACGAGGTGACCCGGCGTCCCTCCAGCCCGCCGGTCGCCGCGGTCAGCAGCGGGCCGTGGCAGATCTGGGCCACCGGCTTGTCGGAGTCGAAGAACGCCTTGAGGATCTTGCGGAGTTCGGGGTCGTTGCGCAGGTACTCGGGCGCGCGGCCGCCGGGAATCACGATGGCGGCGTACGCCCCGGGCTCGACCTCGGAGAAGGCCATGTCCGCCTGCCAGGTGTAGCCCGGCTTCTCGGTGTAGGTGTCGAAGCCCGGCTCGAAGTCGTGCACGACGAACTGCAGCTTCTTGCGGGCGGGGGCCGCGATGTGCACCTCGTACCCCTCTTCCAGCAGCCGCTGGTACGGGTAGAGGACCTCCAGGGACTCGGCGGCGTCCCCGGTGACGATGAGGATCTTCGTGGTCATGGCTGCTCCCGGTTGATTGGTTGCCAAGAGGGCCTGTGTCGCTGTCCAGACTGTCAAACTTCGGACCCCGCTTTTGTACACATACGGCTCATGACGGGGCGGGGGTACGGGGAGATAGCCTGGGGGCGTGATCAGCGCGATATGCCGTGGGGGCAGCGAAGCCCCCGGCCTGCGCCCGGACCGCCACCGCGTCCGGGCGATCGCTGACCCCTCCCGTCCGGACTGTCTCCGCCAGACAGAATTGGCCGATAACGGCTCGGACGACTCTCATCGCGGCATACCGTCGACTGCGACCGGACACCCCGGGACGCGGCGATTCGTCGCATCTTTCACCTACGTCACGCAACGGCGCGCGACAGGAGCCAGAGGACATGCAGACCAAGCTGGACGAAGCCAAGGCCGAGCTGCTCGCACGGGCCGCCCGGGTAGCTGAGAACAGCCCGGCCGGGGGGCACCTTCCGACTGGGACAGAGCAAGGGAAGCGCCCTGACCGGGACACCCTGCTCACGTACCTCCAGCGCTACTACCTGCACACAGCTCCGGAGGACCTCACCGACCGCGACCCGGTCGACATCTTCGGTGCGGCACTTTCCCACTACCGGCTCGCGGAAAACCGCCCGCAGGGCACCGCGAACGTCCGCGTCCACACGCCGACCGTGGAGGAGAACGGCTGGACCTGCAGCCACTCCGTCGTGGAAGTCGTCACCGACGACATGCCCTTCCTCGTCGACTCCGTCACCAACGAGCTCTCCCGCCAGGGCCGCGGCATCCATGTCGTGATCCACCCGCAGGTCGTCGTCCGCCGTGATGTGACCGGCAAGCTCATCGAGGTCCTGCCCTCCGACACGCACGCCAAGGACCTTCCGCACGACGCCCTCGTCGAGTCCTGGATCCACGTCGAGATCGACCGCGAGACCGACCGCGCCGACCTGAAGCAGATCACCGCCGACCTGCTGCGTGTCCTGTCCGACGTCCGGGAGGCCGTCGAGGACTGGGAGAAGATGCGCGACGCCGCGCTGCGCATCGCCGAGCAGCTGCCCGACGAGCCCAAGGCCGACGACCTGCCCGAGCAGGAGGCCGAGGAGGCCCGTGAGCTGCTGCGCTGGCTCGCCGCCGACCACTTCACCTTCCTCGGCTACCGGGAGTACGAGCTCACCGACGCCGACGCGCTGGCCGCCGTCCCCGGCACCGGCCTCGGCATTCTGCGCTCCGACCCGCCGCACCACGAGGACGAGGCCCACCCGGTCAGCCCGTCCTTCAGCCGGCTGCCGGCCGACGCCCGCGCCAAGGCCCGTGAGCACAAGCTGCTCGTGCTGACGAAGGCCAACAGCCGCGCCACCGTGCACCGCCCCAGCTACCTGGACTACATCGGCGTCAAGAAGTTCGACGCCGAGGGCAACGTCGTCGGGGAGCGCCGCTTCCTCGGCCTGTTCTCCTCCGCCGCGTACACCGAATCGGTGCGCCGCGTGCCCGTCGTGCGCCGCAAGGTCGCGGAGGTCCTGGAGGGCGCGGGCTTCTCGCCCAACAGCCACGACGGCCGCGACCTGCTGCAGATCCTCGAGACGTACCCGCGTGACGAGCTCTTCCAGACGCCCGCCGACCAGCTGCGTGCGATCGTCACCAGCGTCCTCTACCTCCAGGAACGCCGCAGGCTGCGGCTGTACCTGCGGCAGGACGAGTACGGGCGCTACTACTCCGCGCTGGTCTACCTGCCGCGTGACCGCTACACCACCGCTGTGCGGCTGCGCCTGATCGACATCCTCAAGGAAGAACTCGGCGGCACCAGCGTCGACTTCACCGCCTGGAACACCGAGTCGATCCTCTCCCGTATCCACTTCGTGGTGCGGGTCCCCGTCGGTACCGAGCTGCCGCACCTCACCGACGCCGACACCGAGCGCATCGAGGCGCGGCTCGTCGAGGCGGCGCGCTCCTGGGCCGACGGCTTCGGCGAGGCGCTGAACGCCGAGTTCGGCGAGGAACGCGCCGCCGAGCTGCTGCGCCGCTACGCCGGCGCCTTCCAGGAGGGCTACAAGGCCGACCACTCGCCGCGCTCCGCCGTGGCCGACCTGGTCCGCATGGAGGAGCTCGCCGAGTCCGGCAAGGACTTCGCGCTGTCCCTGTACGAGCCGGTCGGGGCGGGCCCCGGCGAACGGCGCTTCAAGATCTACCGGACCGGTGAGCAGGTCTCCCTGTCCGCGGTGCTGCCGGTGCTGCAGCGCCTCGGCTGCGAGGTCGTCGACGAGCGCCCGTACGAGCTGCGGTGCGCCGACAGGACGCACGCCTGGATCTACGACTTCGGGCTGCGGATGCCGAAGACCGGCGCGAACGGCGACTACCTCGCCGACGACGCCCGCGAGCGCTTCCAGGACGCCTTCGCCGCCGTGTGGACGGGCGAGGCCGAGAACGACGGCTTCAACTCGCTGGTGCTGGGCGCGGGGCTCAACTGGCGCGAGGCGATGGTGCTGCGCGCGTACGCGAAGTACCTGCGCCAGGCCGGTTCGACCTTCAGCCAGGACTACATGGAGGACACCCTCCGCAACAACGTCCACACCACCCGGCTGCTGGTCTCGCTGTTCGAGGCGCGGATGTCGCCGGACCGCCAGCGGGCCGGCACCGAGCTGATCGACGGGCTGCTCGAGGAGCTCGACGGCGCGCTCGACCAGGTCGCCAGCCTCGACGAGGACCGCATCCTGCGTGCCTTCCTCACCGTCATCAAGGCCACCCTGCGCACCAACTTCTTCCAGGAGGCGGCAGGCGGCGCCCCGCACGGCTATGTGTCGATGAAGTTCGACCCGCAGGCCATCCCGGACCTGCCGGCGCCGCGCCCCGCCTTCGAGATCTGGGTGTACTCGCCGCGGGTCGAGGGCGTCCACCTGCGCTTCGGCAAGGTCGCCCGAGGCGGTCTGCGCTGGTCCGACCGGCGTGAGGACTTCCGTACGGAGATCCTCGGCCTGGTCAAGGCGCAGATGGTCAAGAACACCGTGATCGTGCCGGTCGGCGCCAAGGGCGGCTTCGTCGCCAAGCAGCTGCCCGACCCGTCGGTGAACCGTGACGCCTGGCTCGCCGAAGGCATCGCCTGCTACCGGATCTTCATCTCGGCGCTGCTCGACATCACCGACAACCTGGTCGGTGGCGAGGTCGTCCCGCCGGCCCAGGTGGTACGGCACGACGAGGACGACACGTACCTCGTGGTGGCCGCCGACAAGGGCACCGCGTCGTTCTCCGACATCGCCAACGAGGTCGCGGTCGCGTACAACTTCTGGCTCGGTGACGCCTTCGCGTCCGGCGGCTCCGCGGGATACGACCACAAGGGCATGGGCATCACCGCCCGCGGCGCCTGGGAGTCGGTCAAGCGGCACTTCCGCGAGCTCGGCCACGACACCCAGACCCAGGACTTCACGGTCGTCGGTGTCGGCGACATGTCCGGCGACGTGTTCGGCAACGGCATGCTGCTCAGCGAGCACATCCGGCTCGTCGCGGCGTTCGACCACCGCCACATCTTCATCGACCCGAACCCGGACGCGGCCCTCTCGTACGCGGAGCGCCGCCGGCTCTTCGAGCTGCCCCGTTCCTCCTGGGCCGACTACAACAAGGAACTGCTGTCCCAGGGCGGCGGCGTCCACCCGCGCACGGCCAAGTCGATCCCGGTCAACGCGGCGATGCGCGAGGCCCTCGGCATCGGTCCCGGCATCGCGAAGCTGACGCCGGCGGAGCTGATGCAGGCCATCCTCAAGGCCCCGGTCGACCTGCTGTGGAACGGCGGTATCGGCACCTACGTCAAGGCTTCCACCGAGTCGAACGCCGACGTCGGCGACAAGGCCAACGACGCCATCCGCGTCAACGGCGAGGACCTGCGGGTCCGGGTCGTCGGCGAGGGCGGCAACCTGGGTCTGACCCAGCTCGGCCGGATCGAGTTCGACCGCAACGGCGGAAAGATCAACACCGACGCGATCGACAACAGCGCCGGCGTCGACACCTCCGACCACGAGGTCAACATCAAGATCCTGCTCAACGGCCTGGTCGCGGACGGCGACATGACCGTCAAGCAGCGCAACCAGCTGCTGGCGCAGATGACCGACGAGGTCGGCGCGCTGGTGCTGCGCAACAACTACGCGCAGAACACCGCGCTCGCCAACGCGGTCACCCAGTCGCCGTCCCTGCTCCACGCCCACCAGCGGTTCATGCGCCGCCTCGGCCGTGACGGACGCCTGGACCGGGCGCTGGAGTTCCTGCCCAACGACCGCCAGATCCGTGAACTGCTGGCCGCGGGCAAGGGACTGAGCCAGCCCGAGCTGGCCGTCCTCCTCGCCTACACGAAGATCACTGTGGCGGACGAGCTGATCGGGACGGACCTGCCGGACGACCCGTACCTGCGGCGGCTGCTGCACGCCTACTTCCCCAAGCCGCTGCGGGAGCAGTTCGGCGAGGCGATCGACGCGCACGCGCTGCGCCGCGAGATCGTGACGACGGTGCTCGTCAACGACACGGTCAACACCGGTGGGTCGACGTTCCTGCACCGGCTGCGTGAGGAGACCGGCGCGTCGATCGAGGAGATCGTGCGGGCGCAGACCGCGGCCCGGGAGATCTTCGGGCTCAGCGCGGTGTGGGACGCGGTCGAGGCGCTCGACAACCAGGTCGCGGCGGACGTCCAGACCCGGATCCGGCTGCACTCGCGCCGCCTCGTCGAGCGCGGCACGCGGTGGCTGCTGGGCAACCGGCCGCAGCCGCTGGAGCTGGCCGGGACGATCGAGTTCTTCGCCGAGCGCGTCGAGCAGGTGTGGACAGAGCTGCCGAAGATGCTGCGGGGCGCGGACCTCGACTGGTACCAGGGCATCCTCGACGAGCTCACCGGGGAGGGCGTCCCCGAGTTCCTCGCGCTGCGGGTGGCCGGCTTCTCGTCCGCCTTCCCGACGCTCGACATCGTGGCGATCTCGGACCGCACCGGGCAGGACCCGCTGGCGGTCGCCGAGGTGTACTACGACCTCGCCGACCGGCTCGCCATCACCCAGCTGATGGACCGGATCATCGAACTGCCGCGGGCCGACCGCTGGCAGTCCATGGCCCGTGCCTCCATCCGTGAGGACCTGTACGCGGCACACGCCGCGCTCACCGCCGTCGTGCTGTCGGTGGGCAACGGGACCTCGACCCCGGAGGAGCGCTTCAAGGCCTGGGAGCAGAAGAACGCGGCGATCCTGGGGCGGGCGCGGACGACTCTGGAGGAGATCCAGAGCTCGGACACGTTCGACCTGGCCAACCTGTCGGTGGCGATGCGGACCATGCGGCAGCTGCTGCGCACCCACAACTGACGGCCCTTCGCACGGACCCGGTCGCGCCTTCGGGGGCGGCCGGGTCCGTCGCGTATGTCAGCCGTCGCCGCGCAGGCGGTGCAGCCAGCCGGTCCGCGGGTCGCGGGCGGCGGGCGAGACTTTGGCCGACGCGCGGGCGACGGCCGTGACCGCCGAGGCGATGCGCTTCGGTAGCCAGCCCGCCGTCGTGAAGTCCGCACCGGCGCCGCACAGTTCCGCCACCTCCGCCGCCGTCGGGCGGTCCTCAGGGCGGGCCGCCAGTGCGGCGGTCAGGAACCGGCGGAGGGCGGGCGGCTGGGCGGAGAGGTCCGGGGGGTCGCGGTCGGTGCCGGCGATGCGGGTGGCGACGACCAGGCCGCCGCCCTCGCCGTACGGGTGGCGACCGGTGGCCGCCTCCGCGGCGACGAGGCCCAGCGTGAACACGTCGGAGGCGGGCGTGACCTGCCGGCCCAGCGCGTGTTCGGGGGACATGTACTTCGGTGTGCCGACCATCCGCCCGACGGTGGTCAGTACGGACGTGCCGTCCGTGGCACGTGCGATGCCGAAGTCGAGCAGCCACGGCCCTTCCGCGGACAGCAGCAGGTTCCCCGGCTTCACGTCGCGGTGGACGAGGCCCGCGGTGTGCACGGCGTCCAGCGCGCGCGCCGCGCCGGCCGTGAGCCGCAGGACGCACTCCGGGGGCAGCGGCCCGTGGGCGGCGAGGGCGTCGCCCAAGGGCAGGCCAGGGACGTAACGGGTGGCGAGCCACGGCAGGTCCGCCTCCGCGTCGTGGTCGACGACCTGGACCAGATGCGGGCCGCTGACCCGCCGCGCGGCCTCCACCTCGCGGGCGAAGCGTCTGCGGAACTTCTCGCTCCGGGCGTGCTCGCGGCGGATCAGCTTGAGGGCGACGGGAAGCGACGCGCCGTCGCGACCGCGGGTGAGGAAGACGGTTCCCATGCCGCCCTCACCGATCCGTGCCCGGAGCGGGTATCCGGCGATCTCGCGCGGGTCGTCGTCCCGCAGCGGCTGAGGCCCTCGACCGTCCATCCCGACCGCCCCCCTCGGCTGTCCGGTACCGGCAGTGGAGCCTACCGCGCGGGCTGCTTCCCGGTCCCGGCCCCGGCACCACCCTTGTTCCCGGCCCCGGCACCACCCTTGTTCCCGGCCGCGGTGAACTCCTCGTACGCCGCGACGACCTCCTTCGCCGGGCCGTCCATCCGCAGGACACCCGCCTCCAGCCAGAGCGCGCGGTCGCAGCTCTCGGTGATGGTCGAGTTGCTGTGGCTGACCAGGAAGACCGTGCCGGCCTCCCGTCGCAGCTCCTCGATGCGCTGCCGGCTGCGGCGGCGGAAGCGGGCGTCCCCGGTCGAGAGCGCCTCGTCGATGAGCAGGACGTCGTGGCTCTTGGCGGCGGCGATCGAGAAGCGGAGCCTGGCCCCCATGCCGGAGGAGTACGTACGCATCGGCAGCGAGACGAAGTCGCCCTTCTCGTTGATGCCGGAGAAGTCGACGATGTCGTCGTAGCGGGCGCGGATCTGGTCGCGGGTCATGCCCATCGCCAGGCCGCCGAGGATGATGTTGCGCTCGCCGGTCAGGTCGGACATCAGCGCGGCGTTGACGCCGAGGAGGGACGGCTGCCCGGCCGTGTAGACCCTGCCCTTCGCGGTCGGCAGGAGGCCGGCGACGGCCTTGAGCAGGGTGGACTTGCCCGAACCGTTGGAGCCGATCAGGCCGATCGCCTCGCCCCGGTACGCGGCGAAGCTGACGCCCTTGACGGCGTGCACCTCCCGTACGCCGGGGTGCGCCCCGCGGGAGACGATCCGGCTGAGGGCCGAAGTGGCGCTTCCCCGGCCGGTGCGGGGGCCGTTGACCTTGTAGGTGATGTGGACGCCGTCGACGACGACGGTGGGGGTGGGTTCTCCGGTCGGACGGGTCGGGTTCTCAGCCACGGCCGTACTGCTCCTCAGCCTTCCAGAAGTACAGGAATCCGCCGGCTCCGCAGAGCACGGCCCACGCCAGGGCCGCGGCCCAGACGTGCGGCGGCAGCCGGTCCGCGGTGAACGTGTCGATGAACGCGAAGCGCACCAGGTCGATGTAGATCGCGGCCGGGTTGTACCGCAGCGCGAGAGCCACCAGGTGCGGCAGGTCGCGGTCGCCGACCACCTTGTCGACGGACCACATCACGCCCGACGCGTACATCCAGGTGCGCAGCAGGAACGGCACCAGCTGGGAGACGTCCGGGACGCGGGCGGCGACGCGTGCCACGGCCATGGACAGGCCGGTACCGAAGACCGCCTGGAGCAGCAGCGCGGGGATCGCGAGCAGCCAGGAAGTCGTCGGGAGCTGGCCGAAGCCGACGAGGATCACGATCAGCGCGCCGAGCGAGAAGAGCAGTTGCTGGAGCTGTTGCAGGGCGAGCGCGACGGGCAGCGCGGCACGCGGGAAGTGCAGGGCTCTGACGAGGCCGAGATTCCCGGAGATCGCGCGGGTGCCGGCCGTGATCGTGTTGGCGGTGAACGTCCAGATGAACACGCCGGTGACCAGGAACGGCACGAAGTCGGGGACATGGTCGGCGGTGCCGAGCAGCACGCCGAAGATCAGGTAGTAGACGGCGGCGTTGAGCAGCGGGGTCATCAGCTGCCAGAGCTGCCCGAGGCGGGCCTGGCTGTACTGGGCGGTGAGTTTGGCCGTCGCGAACGCGGTGATGAAGTGGCGCCGCGACCAGAGCTGCCGGACGTAGGCGGGGAGGGTTGGCCGGGCGCCGCTGACGGTCAGCCCGTGGCGTGCGGCCAGAGCGGCGAGGTCGGTGGGTGCGGCGGGAGCGGCCGGGCCGGCAGGGGCCTGTCGTGCCGGGGGCGCGGTGGGGCTGGCGATGGTCACGCGGGCTCGCTTTCGAAGCGCGTGCAGGGGCGGGGCGCGGTCCGGAGTCGAAGGCATCGATGGAACGGGACCGTATCGTCGCTACGGGAACAGTAGGACGGCCTGACGTCGGAACGCAACCGTTCCGTCGTCGCCGCGTATGCTCCTGGGCATGACGACCGAGCCCAGAAGCCCACGCCGCGCCCCCGCAGGAGCCGCCGTGCTCCGGGAGGACGTGACCGACGCCATCCGGGGCGCCGTCTTCGACGAACTGGCGGCCGTCGGCTTCGCCCGGATGTCGATCGAGGGCATCGCCCGGCGGGCGGGCGTCGGGAAGACGGCCGTCTACCGGCGCTGGAAGTCCAAACTGTCCCTGGTGCTGGACCTCGTCTCGGCCTTCGCGGCGCAGGGCCTGCCGGCACCGGCGACGGGATCCCTGTACGGGGACGTACGCGCCCTGCTCGAGGTCGCCGCGCACGCGCTGCGCCACCCCGTGGCCTCGCAGGTCATCCCCGACCTGCTGGTGGAGGCGGCGCGCAACCCCGAGATCGCGGACGCGATCAAGGCGGCTCTGCTGGACGGCCAGCGCGGCGTGGCCGCCCTGATCGTCCGGGACGCGGTGGCGCGCGGCGAACTGCCGGAATCGGCGGACCCGGACCGGGCGCTCGACGTGATCGTCGGACCGCTGTACTGGCGGCTCGTGGTGGTGCGGGGCGAGCTGCCGGACGGCTACCTGGACGAGGTGGCACGGGGAGCCGTGGCGGCGCTCCAGGCCTGAGCGGCCGCCGGGCCGACGGCGTCACCCGGACGGAGAAGCGCCGGTGACTCCGATGCGGTGGACGCGTGAACGGGTTGTCCCGCGTACAGCGCGATGCACGAGGCGTTCCGCCAGGTGTTCCGCGATCTCGGCGACACGGGTGCGGCGGTCGCCGTCACCGACCGGATGCCCGAGGTGATCGGCCGACCCCGCCGTACGGGTGATTCACGTGCCGGGATTGCGCCGAAGATCGCAGCGCAGTGAACTCCCCGGCATTTAAGTGTGTTTATCGGTGCGAGATGTTGACGTTTCGGATTGCTACGTTCGGCGGCCATGGACCTGCGAACGCGAACGGCACCGGCGACGCTCGATGTGCGAAGAGCCAGGATCCTCGTCATCGGTGTCTCCGCGCTCGCTCTCGTCGCCAAGATGATTCTCGCGGCCCTGACGCGCGGGCCGGCGGACGTCCGCATCTTCGACGCCTTCGCCACCACGATCGCCCAGGTCGGACCGGTCCGCGTCTACGAGCAACCGATGCCACGGCTGCCCGTCTACAACCACCCGCCGCTCACGAGCTGGATGCTCGCCGGATTCCATGAACTGGAGAATCTCGGAATCCCGTTCGGCAGCCTGATCCGTGCGCCGGCCTGCCTCGCCGACTTCGTCTCCGCCCTGCTCGTGTTCGAGATCCTGCGCCGTCGCCGCACACTCGCGACGGCCACGGCGTGCGCGCTCGGATGTGCCCTCAGCCCCGTCCTCTTCGCCACGTCCGGACATCACGGGAACACCGACTCCGTCGCCATCATGCTCATGCTCCTGGCGGCCTTCCTGCTCGTCGACCGCCGTGCCCCGCTCGCCGCCGGCGTCGCCGCGGCCCTGGCCGTGAGCGTCAAGCTCGTCCCGGTCGTCGCGATCCCCGCTCTGATCGTCGCGGCGATGCGGGCCGGCCGTCCGGCCACCGTCCGTTTCTGCGCGGGCCTCGCGGCCGTGATGCTGCTCCTGTGGGGGCCGGTGCTGGCGACCGTGCCCGTCGCGCTGCGGGAGAAGGTCCTCGAGTACCAGGGCGGACGGGCCAGGCTGTGGGGCTTCGTACGCTTCGCCGAACTGGCGGGCGCTTCCGACTCGTTCATCGAGGCACTGCACAGCGACTTCCATCTCCTGTTCGTGCTGCTGTGCATGGCCGCGGGAGCGTGGCTCGCCTGGGTACGCCCCACCGGCGCCGCGTACGCCGTCGCGTTCTCCCTCGCACTGCTGCTCCTGCTCAGCACCGGCTCCGCCGTGCAGTACCTCGCCTGGCCCGTCGTCGGCCTCTGTCTCTTCGGACTGTGGGAAGGCCTGGGCTACGGGCTCGTCGCCGGTGTCGCCACCGTCGTCGTCTACGCGGGCGCGAGCGCCGTCCGCTGGAACGACTGGGCTCTGCACCTGGCCGAGGCGGGATGGCTGCTGCTCGCCGCCGGTATCGCGAGCGGCGTGCGCCGGGCGCTGACAGAGCCGCCCGCGCCCGCCCCGGGAGAGCACGTACCCCTCGTCGCCCAGCGCACCGACCGGCCCCCCGCCCCCGCCCCACCCGTCGACAGACCGCACCGATGACCCGCGCCAACGGAGAGTAGAGAAGCCCCAGTGAAGGAAATCCCAAGCCCGCGGATCGGCATCCTCGTCGTCGCCTACAACGCGGAATCCACGCTGGAGAAGACGCTCGACCGCATCCCCAAGGACTTCCGGCCCCGCATCGCCGAGATCCTGATCCTCGACGACGCGAGCAGCGACGGGACGTTCACCGCGGGCTGCCGCTGGTCCCAGCTCGACGGCATGCCGCCGACCGTCGTCATGCGGCACACCAAGAACCTCGGCTACGGCGGCAACCAGAAGGCGGGCTACGCTCTCGCCGCCGAACGGGGCCTGGACATCGTGGTGCTTCTGCACGGCGACGGCCAGTACGCCCCCGAGCTGCTGCCCGAGATGGTCGCACCCATCGAACGCGGCGAGTGCGAGGCGGTGTTCGGCTCCCGGATGATGCGCTCCGGCAGTGCGCTCAAGGGCGGCATGCCGTTCTACAAGTGGCTCGGCAACCGCGTCCTCACCCGCTTCGAGAACGGTCTGCTCGGCTCACGGCTCACCGAGTTCCACTCGGGATACCGCGCCTACAGCGTCGCGGCGCTGCGCAGGCTGCCGATCGACCGGAACACCGACGCCTTCGACTTCGACACCCAGATCATCGTGCAACTGCTCGACGCCGGGATGCGGATCAAGGAGATCCCCGTCCCCACCTACTACGGTGACGAGATCTGCTACGTCAACGGCCTGCGCTACGCGAAGGACGTCGTCAAGGACGTCCTGGAGTACCGGCTCGCCCTCAAGGGCTTCGGCACCTGCCCCTGGATCCCCAAGCCCGTCGACTACGCCTTCAAGGAGGGCGACGGCTCCTCGCACTCCGCCATTCTCAGGATCATGCGAGGGCTGCCGCCCGGCCGGGTACTCGACGTCGGCTGCTCCGGGGGCCTGTTCGCCGAGCGTCTCGAAGACCTCGGCCACACGGTGACCGGCCTGGACTTCGTCGAGGTGCCCGGTGTGCGGGACCGCTGCTCCGAATTCCTCCTCGCCGATCTCGAGGAGGGCCTGCCGCCACAGGTCGGCGCCGACTACGACTACGTGGTCGCCGGAGACGTCATCGAGCATCTGTCCCGGCCCGAGCACGTGCTGCGGGAGCTGCGGGAAGTGCTGCGTCCCGGCGGCCGGATGCTGCTGTCCGTGCCCAACTTCAGCCATTGGTACTCACGGCTGAGGGTCGCTTTCGGCGCCTTCGGATACGACCGGCGGGGCATCCTCGACGAGACCCACCTCCGCTTCTTCACCCGCAGCAGCCTGCGCCGCACCGTGCGGGCCGCCGGCTTCGACCAGCTCCAGGTCACCTCGACCGGCGCGCCGTTCTGGTCCGTGCTCGGCGGCGGCGCCGTCGCCAGGACCCTCGGCGGGATCTCCCGGCTGCTGACCCGCGTGCGGCCGACACTCTTCGGCTACCAGTACGTCGCCGTGCTCACTCCGCACGCGGCGCAGACGATCGTCGCCGGGGAGCACGTCGATGTCCAGGACATTCTCAACCGCCAGTACGTCCCCGCCGAAGTCGCCGGCCGGGTGGGCGCCGGCACCTGACGCCGGGCCCCGACTGCCGCCCAGGAGGAAGAACTTGACCCTGCCCAGCGTGTTGCTGCTGCTCTTCGCGGTCTTCTCGTCGGCGGCCGGGCAGATCATGCTGAAACACGGCATGCGCTCGGCGGCCGCCGTTGCCGAGCACAGCGGGGGATCGCTGATGACACGGGCCGCGACGACGCCCTGGGTCGTCGTCGGTCTCGTCGTCTTCGGCGTCTCCGCCGTGGCCTGGATGTCGACGCTGGCCCAGGTGCCGCTGAACATCGCCTATCCGTTCAACGCGCTCGGCTATCTGCTGATCGTGCTCGCCAGTTCCACCGTGCTGCACGAGCGGACCTCGGTGTGGACCTGGGCCGGTTCGCTGATGGTGGTGGCCGGGCTGGTCACCGTCATGGCCGGGCAGCAGCGCTGAGGGCGTCCTGCGGCCCGGTGCCGTGCGCCGGGCAGCAGCGGTGAGCATGTCCCGCGGCCCGGTGCCGCGCGCCGGGCCGGACTCCGGGTCGCGCGGCGGCGGCCCGGTCACGGGGTGACCGGGCCGCCGCACGCGTAGGACGGTGTGCCGTTGCCCGTCCGTCAGCCGGTCACTTGACGGCGCCCGCCATCACACCGGAGACGAACTGGCGCTGGAAGGCGAAGAACACCGCCAGCGGGATGATCATCGACAGGAACGCGCCGGGCGCGAGCACGTCGATGTTGTTGCCGAACTGCCGTACCTGACGCTGGAGCGCGACGGTGATCGGGGCACTCTCCGAGTCGGCGAAGATCAGCGCGACCAGCATGTCGTTCCACACCCACAGGAACTGGAAGATCCCGAGTGAGGCGATCGCCGGGGCGCCCAGCGGCATCACGACCCGGGTGAACAGACGGATCTCGCCCGCGCCGTCGAGCCTGGCCGCCTCCAGCAGCTCCCGTGGGATCTCCGCGAAGAAGTTCCGCAGCAGGAAGATGGCGAACGGCAGACCGAAGGCCACATGGAAGAGGACCACGCCGATCGTCGTCTCGAAGATGCCGATCACACCGAAGAGTTCGGACACGGGGACGAGCGCGACCTGCACGGGGACCACCAGCAGGCCCACCACGACCATGAACCACCAGTCCCGGCCGGGGAACTCCATCCAGGCGAAGGCGTATCCGGCGAGCGCCCCGATGACCACGACCAGCACGGTGGCGGGGACCGTGATCACCACCGTGGACAGCAGCGAATCGGTGATGGTCTCGTTCTGCAGCAGCCGTGAATAGTTCTCGGTGGTGAGTTCGGCGGGGGCGGTGAACACCTTCCACCAGCCGGTCGCCGCGATGTCGCCGCTGTCGCGCAGTGAGGAGAGCAGCAGGCCGATGGTGGGCATCAGCCAGAACAGGGCGGCGAGGATCAGGAAGACGCGCAGCGCGCCGCCCCCGGCGGCGGCCGCGATCCGGGCGGCGGCGGACTGCTTGGCCCTGACCGGGGAGCCGCTCTTCGCCGCGGTGTCGCTCGTGCTCATCGCCGGGTCTCCCTTCGCATCCGCCGGACGTTGAAGAACATCACCGGCAGCACCAGCAGAAGCAGCAGCACCGCGATGGCGCTGCCGAGGCCCAGGTCCGCGTCGGTGCCGAAGGAGGAGCGGTAGAGCTGGAGGGCGAGGACGTTGGCGTCGTCCTGGGAGGAGCCCGGCGCGATGATGAAGACCAGGTCGAAGATCTTCAGCACATTGATCATCAAGGTGACCAGGACGACCGCGAGCACGGGCGCCAGCAGGGGCACCGTGATCCGCCGGAACACCTGCCATTCGTTGGCTCCGTCGACGCGTGCCGCCTCCAGGAGCTCGCGCGGCACACTCGCCAGACCGGCCGCGATCAGCACCATGGCGAAGCCCGCCCACATCCACACGTAGCTGCCGATGATCGCCGGGGTCACCAGGGACGGGCCGAGCCAGTCGACGCCGTTGTACGGCTCGCGGAAGTTGTCCGCGGGCAGCCGAAGCAGCGCGCCGTCGGCGGAGGCCGGGAGGGTGAAGGTGCCGTCGGCGGCGGCACGGGTGTCCGCCACCACCTTGCCGTCCTTGACCGCCTCGATCTTGAGGCCCTTGAGCCCCAGCTCCTGGGCGTCGACGACGTTCGGTCTGCCGCCGCCGCCCCGGGTGAAGTCCAGCCAGGCGGTGCCGTGGATCTCGCCGTCGCCCGGCGCTGCCGCCTTGGCCGGTTCCGCGTCGGACGGCATGTTCGCGGGGGCCACGCCGATCAGCGGAAGCTGCGCCGGTGTCCCGGCGGAGACCGGCTCCTTGGTGACGAACGCGCCGCCGCCGGCCGCCTCGAGCGGGTGCACCGGCAGGGGCCGGGCCCGCGGGTATCCGGCCGACTCCTCGAACGTGTCGTGCACGCCCACCCAGATCGCGTTGGCCACCCCGCGCTCCGGATCCTGCTCGTAGACGAGCCGGAAGATGATGCCGGCGGCCAGCATCGAGATCGCCATCGGCATGAAGACGATCAGCTTGAACGCGGTGCCCCAGCGGACCCGTTCGGTGAGCACCGCGAATATCAGACCGAGGGCGGTGGAGACCGTCGGTGCGACGACGACCCAGATCGCGTTGTTCTTGACCGCGGTCAGGATGGTGTCGTCGGTGAAGATCTCCACGTAGTTGTCGAGCCCGGCGAAGCCGGCGCCGGCCTGGTCGAAGAAGGACCTGTAGAGCGAGTACCCGATCGGGTAGACCACGAGCGCGCCCAGCAGCACGAGCGCGGGCAGCAGAAAGCCGGCCGCGACTATTTTACGTGTTCCTGTCACGCTCTTACGCTGACGCGCGGGGGGCTCCGGACGAGCCGGGCCCCCCGCTGTGACGGCGGACACGACCTCAGCTCTTGTACGCCTTGGCCGCTTCGGCCTCCAGCCGCTGCTGGGTGCCCGCGACGTCCTGCGGGTTCTTCAGGAAGTCCTGGAGGATCTTCCACTCGCCCTTGCCGGGCGTCCCGCCGAACGACTGCGGCATCTGGTCCGACATGTCGAAGCGGAAGTCGTCGCCCGCCGCGATCAGCGCCTTCGCGATGTCCCGCTGCACGTCGTTCGGGTACACGGCCAGGTCCAGCGACTTGTTCGGCGAGATGAAGCCGCCGGCCGCCGCCTGGATCGCCGCGGCGTCGGGCGACGCCAGGAAGGTCAGCAGCGCCTGCGCGCCCTTGCTGTCCGTCAGGGCCACAGCCGCGTCCCCGCCGGTCACCACCGGCGGCTCCGCGCCGACGGCCGGGAACGGGAAGACCTTCGCGTCCGTACCGATCTTCGCGTCGGTCTGCGCGATGTTGACGGTCACGAAGTCACCCTCGAAGACCATCGCGGCCTTGGGGGCGTCACCGCCGCTGAACGTCTGGGTGACGGACGCCGGGAACTCCGTCTGGAGGGCGCCGTCCGTGCCGCCCGCGATCAGATTCGGCTGGCCGAACAGCTCACCGAGGGTGGTGAGGGCGTCCTTCACCGACGGGTCGGTCCACTTGATCTCGTGCTTGGCGAGCTGGTCGTACTTCTCCGGGCCCGCCTGGGAGAGGTAGACGTTCTCGAACCAGTCGGTCAGCACCCAGCCGTCCGCACCGGCGATGGACACCGGCGTGACACCCGAGGCGGAGATCGTCTCCGCCGTGGACATGAAGTCCTTCCAGGTCTTCGGCGGCGTGGCCCCGGCATTCTCGAAAACGGTGTTGTTGTACCAGATCAGGGACTTGTTCGCGGCCTTGTAGTACACGCCGTACTGGGTGCCGTTGACCGCGCCGAGGTCCTGCCAGCCCTTGGAGTAGTTCTTCGCCAGCTGCTCCTTGGCCTCGGCGCCGACGGGCTTGGCCCACTTGCGGGCCACCGCCTGCTGGATCGCGCCGACCTGAGGCAGCATCGCCACGTCCGGCGGGCTGCCGCCGGCGATCTTCGTGCCGAGGAAGTTGACGATCGGGTCCTGCGCGGGGACGAAGGTGACCGTCGCGCCCGTGCGCTTCTCGAACTCGTCCAGGACCTTGGTGAAGTTCTCCTGCTCCGGGCCGCTCCATACGGCGGCGACCTGGATCTTCTCGCCGTTCAGCTTGGGCAGCTGGACCGAAGAGGGCGACTCGGTGCCCTTGGTGGGTCCGCCGTCCCCCGGCTCTCCGCCGTCGCTGTCGCCGCCGCATCCGGTGAGGGCGAGAGCGCCGATCGCGGCGAACACCACTGCGGCCCTGCCCGTACGAAGAGTTCTGCGCATTACTGCCCCGTCTCTCCTGTGCGCTGCTTCCGACTGACCTGTTGCGCTGTCCCGCTGCGCCGGACCGGCTGTCCGGCGTCCGGTTGCCGGTCCGTGCCGACAGGTCTACGCCCGCGATACGGGTGTCGCAATACCGCCCCGGGCCCCTATCACTCTTTCGTGATGCCCTCGTGACGTGATGTCAGGTCAAATGGCCGCAGCGCGGCCCGTCAGGGATGCGCCGGTGTCAACGGCCCTATCGGCGCCGCGTCCACCGACCGCGCCGCGCGCTCCAGCGCACTCGCCAGCAGCGCCAGGTCCGTCGGTCCGTTGCCCAGCTCCCGGACGGGGCGGCGGGTGGGTGGATCGCCCATCCGCTCCCACTCGAGCGGAACGACAGTGGGTCTCAAGGTGGCCGTACGCGGGATGCGCCCGGTCACCCGGCCGCTCTGGAACGGGGTGACGCGGCCGTCCGGGTGCCCCAGCCTGCCGCGGCCGGGAGCCGGGTCGTCAGGGCCGGGCGCGACCGGCGGCGCCTCCAGCACGACACGCAGCCGCGCGCCCTCTGCCAGCTCTGTGTCCGCCGTGCGGTCCGGCCGCGACGACGTGGCCACAAGATGGACGCCCAGACGGGCGCCGTCCCTGGCCACCGCGTCCAGGGCCCGTACGACCGAACCCGCCGCCGGCCGGCCCGGGCTGCCCAGCGCCGGGGCGACCAGCGCGTCGAAGTCGTCGACCAGCACCACCAGACGCGGCAGCGGGTCCGGCTCCTGACTCCGTGTACGCCCGCCGGGACGGAGCCTGAGCGTCCCCGACGAGGGGGAGTCGATGTCGCCCCGCTGGTCGGCGGCTTCGGGTGACGTCCGCTGGCCCACCATCCGGCCGGCGACCTCCCACCGGGTGCGCCACTCGGCGAAGTCGGTGACGCCCGCCTCGTCCAGCACGGCCGTCCGGCGCTTCAGTTCCGCGCCGAGCGCCTGCGCGAACGCCCGCATCCGCACCGGATCGCTGGCCACGAGATGCTCGGTCACATGCGGCAGTTCGGTGCAGACGGTCAGCCCCTCGCCGCGCTCTCCGCCGGCTCCGTCGACCAGCAGCAGGCCGAGCCGGTCGGGGCGGCCCGCCGCGGCCAGCGACGCGGCGACCGAACGCAGCAGCTCCGTACGGCCGCTGCCGGCGGGGCCTTCGATCAGCAGATGCGGGCCCTCCTGCGCCAGGTCGACGGCGAGCGGGCCGCGGGGACCGGCGCCGAGGACGACGGTGCCGTCGCAGGCCGCCGCCCAGCGCGCCATCAGCGAGGCCGGGGTGGCCCGCGCCAGCTCCAGCTCGTCCAGCAGCCGCGCGGACTGCGGCAGTACGGCGGCCCGGCCGGGCTGCACGCTCGAGCCCTCCGCGCGCAGCGGGGCGAGCGCCCGCCCGAAACGCTCCGCCCAGGCGGCGGACACCGCGTCGACCACGCCGACCGTGCCATGGCCGGCGGGCTGCCCGGAGGCGACCCGCATCAGGCGCAGCGCGGTCGCCACGTCCCCGCTGAGCAGGGCCACGGCCCCGCATTCACGGAAGGGCAGCGACGCGGCGCAGGCCGACTCGTAGGTGGCGGCGACGGGGGAGAGCGGGGAGGCGGCGGGCGTCTCCGCCAGGCAGATCAGATGGATCCCGGCGGCCTGGCCGGCGCCGGCCAGCCGGGCGGTGGTCTCGCGCAGCGCGGCCGAGCCCGGGTCCCCGTCGACGATCACGACGGTGCGGGGGCCGTCGTGGCGTGCGGCGGCCTCGGCGACGGTCCGGGAGTCGGCGCTCGCCCAGCCCGTGCCGAGCGGGCCGTCGTCCAGGCGGCGCGTCAGCTCCGCGGCGCGGGCGGCTGCCTGGTCGCGGTCGTAGGCGAGCAGCAGGCGGCAGTCCTGGCCGTGGGCCGGGCGCAGATGCGGCAGCCAGCCGAGCCAGGACCACTCCGCCTTGCGCTCCTCCAGGGACCGGGCCCGGTCCGCGCTGATCAGCACGATCTCGAGGTCACCGGGCGAGTGCAGCGCGGCGAGCTGCCCCACGGCGGACCTGGCGAGGCCCGCGAGGCGGGCGCGCGGGCCGGCGAGGCCGAGCGACCCGGCCTCCCTCAGGGCGACGGTCACGGGCACGGACGGCAGGTCCGCGCGGTCCGCCGTGCCGAGCCTGAGAACGAGCGACTCGGGGTGCCGCGGGCCGCGCTCCCACAGCCTGGGGCCGGGGCCCAGCGCCGTGAGCAGCACCGCGGCCGGGTCGGGCCAGCTCTCGACGCTGGACACGGCCGAGCGGGCCACGGGGCCCGTCACGCCGCTCTCCTGCGGGGCGACGGCCTCACGGCCGCCGGCCAGCCGCCTGGCCCAGGCGCCTATGCCCCGGCGCCGGGGCGCCTCGGCGGGCTCGTCCGTACCGCGGGCGGGCGCACGCTCGGGCGACGGCTCACCGGGCCGGTCCGGGACGCGGTCATGGGCGTCGTACGTGTACTGGGCCGGTACCCGGGGCGCGGGGGCGTCGCCGAGGGGGGCGTGCATGTGGTGCGTCCGGGACGAGTCGCCGTCGGCCGCGCGGGTCGCCCCGCCCGGCGGCTCCGTCATGGCGTGGCCGTGTGCGGGTGCCCCCGTGGCGTCGGAGCGGTACGGCCAGGCGGGCGGGCCGCCGTCGGGTGCCCGGTGGGACCGGTCGGTGGCGGCCGGAGGCGTGCCGTCCGGTGATCCGCCGGGCGAGGCCCATGAAGGCACCGGCCGTGTCCCGCGGGGGGACGCGGGGCCGGCGGCTGCTGCCTCGTTCCCGCCCGGACCGGGCGCGGGCCTGCCGTCGACGGCGGAGGAAGCCGGACCCGGGACGCGGAGGTGGCCCTCGCCGTCCGGGGTGGTGGGAAGCGCCGGGGCAGGCGTGCCGGGGGAGAGACGCAGGGTGGACTCACCCAGCCGGAGCAGCGCACCGGCCGGCAGGCGCACCGGGCGGGCGTGCACGGAGGTTCCGTCGACCGTGGTGCCGTTCGTGGAGCCGAGGTCGGTCACGGTGACCCGGCCGTCGTCCGCGAGCGTCACCGCGCAGTGCAGCCGGGAGACGTCCGGGTCGTCCAGCGGTACGTCGGCGTCGGCAGAGCGGCCGACGCTGATCCGGCCGCCGTGCAGCAGATGGACCCCTCCGGCGTCGGGCCCGGCCACGACGTGCAGTTGTGCCGACACCTCGCCGTCGTGGGTCTCGTCGTCGGCCGGCGTCTGGAGGGACAGCACCGCGCCGTCGACCAGCGGCGGTTCGCCGAGGGTGCGGCGCTGCGGGTCGAGGCGCTCCTGTCCCGCGTAGAGGACGACCGTGCCGGAGACGTCGGGGCCGGAGACGGCGGCGGCGAGACCGGAGGCCACGGCGGCGAGCGCGGTGCCCGCCGGCGCGGTCACGATCACGTCGCAGGGGCGCCCGGCGGGCGCGGACTGTCCGCCGCGCGGCGCGAGAACAGTCAGCCGGATCTGCATCGCCGTCAGCCATCCCTTCTGCGCGGGGTGCCCGGCAGGGAAGCCGCCCAGATCGCCCCCACCCGGCAGGTCGGCACGCGCCAGGGGCTCCCTCCCCACGGCTCCGTGCTGGAGGCATCCTCGCATCCGCCACCGACAACACGCCCGCCGCCCACCCATAAGTGATCTTGACCGGTCGGCCCGGGTAACAAATCCGGACGGAAAAGCACGTGGTGGTATCCCGTAAAGGTCATCTTGAGGAACTACGGACGGAGGGGATCGTGATGTTCAGTGCGCGCGGACCCGGCAACCATCCGTACGATGCCCGCGTCTGTCCATCGAACAGGGGCGACCGGACGGACACCCCCTAAAGTGGGTCGGACAACCCGGTGGGCCGAAAATCATCCGGCGGACCGGGACCCATGTGAGGACCACGATCAGCAGGGAGCGCATGACGTGCGGCCGGTAGGCAGCAAGTACCTGCTCGAGGAGCCGCTCGGGCGCGGCGCCACGGGCACCGTCTGGCGAGCCCGTCAGAGGGAGACCGCGGGCGCCGAGGCGGCCGTCGCGGGCCAGCCCGGTGAGACCGTCGCGATCAAGGTCCTCAAGGAGGAGCTGGCGAACGACGCGGACGTGGTGATGCGTTTCCTCCGGGAGCGCTCCGTCCTGCTCCGCCTCACCCACCCGAACATCGTCCGGACCCGGGACCTCGTCGTCGAGGGCGACCTCCTCGCCCTCGTCATGGACCTGATCGACGGCCCGGACCTGCACCGGTACCTGCGCGAAAACGGCCCGCTCAGCCCGGTCGCCGCCTCGCTGATGACCGCCCAGATCGCGGACGCGCTCGCCTCCAGCCACGCCGACGGCGTCGTCCACCGCGACCTGAAGCCGGCGAACGTGCTGCTCAAGACGGACGCCGACGGTCAGATGCACCCGATGCTGACCGACTTCGGCATCGCGCGTCTCGCGGACTCCCCGGGTCTGACCAGGACGCACGAGTTCGTCGGCACCCCCGCGTACGTCGCGCCGGAGTCGGCGGAGGGCCGCCCGCAGACCTCGGCGGTCGACATCTACGGCGCGGGCATCCTGCTGTACGAGCTGGTCACCGGGCGCCCCCCGTTCGCCGGGGGCACGGCGCTGGAGGTGCTGCACCGCCACCTCAGCGAGGAGCCGCGGCGCCCCTCGACGCTTCCCGAGCCGCTGTGGACGGTCATAGAGCGCTGCCTGCGCAAGGAGCCCTCCGAGCGTCCGAGCGCCGAGAACCTCGCCCGCGGTCTGCGTACCGTCGCGGCCGGGATCGGCGTGCACGCGAACGCCGCCCAGGTCGACGCCGCCCTCGGCGTCGCCGCCCTCCTCGCCCCGGACCCCGCGCCGGCGTCGGTGCCGCAGACCCCCGGCGCCGCCGACCCGACGCAGGTCCTGCCGAACACCGGCGGCGGCAGCAGCGCCTACGACCCCTCCGCGGCGACCAGCGTCATGCCGCAGACCGGGCAGCCCGGTGGCACGGCCGACCCGACCGCCGTGATGCCGCCCGTCCCTCCGGGGCAGCCCGGACCGGAGGAACCGCACCCCTGGCAGTCCCAGCTGCGTGCGGCCCGGGACCGCAACGAGCAGACGCAGGTCCAGTACCTCGACCCGAGCCAGGACCCGCTGCGCCGGCGCCCGCAGCGCCAGGCCCCGCAGCAGCCCCCGCAGAACCGTCCCCAGCGGCCCCAGCAGCAGTACGCGCCGGCGCCGCAGCAGCGCCCGCAGCACCAGCCGCAGCGTCAGCAGTACGCTCCGCCGCCGCAGCAGCAGCAGTACGCACCTCCGCAGCAGCCGCCGGCCCAGCGCCCGCCCCGCCAGCCGAGGCAGCGCGCCAACCCGATGCGCATCCCCGGGCTCGGCTGCCTCAAGGGCTGCCTGTTCACGGTGCTGCTGTTCGTCGTGGCCGGCTGGCTGATCTGGGAGCTCACCCCGCTCCAGGACTGGGTCGCGGAGGGCAAGAGCTACTGGGACGCGATCGGCGACGGCATTTCGACGGTCACGGACTGGATCTCGAAGCTCGGCGAGGCGAAGGACACCGCCGACCAGATCGGTAACCAGCAGTAACTCTGTCGTTTTGTCGACTTCTGCGGGCTTATTTATCCCGCAGAAGTGGAGGTTGGTGTCATCCGGGGCACACAGGCCCCCGATGCCCGCGTACGTTGTGGGGCAACGCCAGCCGCTGAGGGAGCAGTCTTGGCACGGAATATCGGCAGCCGGTACACGGCCCACCAGATCCTGGGGCGGGGCAGCGCCGGCACGGTGTGGCTCGGCGAAGGACCCGAGGGGCCTGTCGCCATCAAGCTTCTTCGCGAGGACCTCGCGTCCGACCAGGAGCTGGTCGGACGCTTCGTCCAGGAGCGCACCGCCCTGCTCGGGCTCGACCACCCCAGGGTCGTCGGCGTCCGCGACCTCGTCGTCGACGGCAACGACCTGGCGCTGGTCATGCAGCTCGTACGCGGCACCGACCTGCGGACACGTCTCGACCGTGAGCGCCGGCTCGCGCCGGAGGCAGCCGTCGCGATCGTCGCCGACGTCGCCGACGGCCTGGCGGCGGCCCACGCGGCGGGCATCGTGCACCGGGACGTCAAGCCGGAGAACATCCTGCTCGACATGGAGGGCCCGCTCGGCCCGGCCGGCTCGCACCCCGCGCTCCTCACCGACTTCGGCGTCGCCAAACTGATCGACACACCGCGCCGCACCAAGGCCCAGCGGCCGGCCGGAAGCGGTGCGCCGAACCCCTCGGGCATCATCGGGACCCCCGACTACATCGCGCCCGAGATCGTCGAGGGTCTGCCGCCCCGCGCGGCGGTCGACATCTACGCCCTCGCCACGGTCCTCTACGAGGTCCTGGCCGGCTTCACCCCGTTCGGCGGCGGTCACCCCGGCGCGGTCCTGCGCCGCCACGTCACAGAGACCGTGGTGCCCCTGCCCGGCATCCCCGACGAGCTGTGGCAGCTCATCGTCCAGTGCCTGGCCAAGGCGCCCGCCTCCAGGCTCCGCGCCTCCGAGATGGCGGCCCGGCTGCACGACCTGCTGCCGACGCTGAAGGGCATGCCGCCCCTGGACGTCGACGAGCCCGACGCGGAGCCGGCCGCGGAACCCTACGAGGACGCCCTGCCGCCCACCCCCGGTGAGCCGCGACGCCGAGGCGCCGTCCCGCTCGTCCCCGGATCCGCCCCGGCCGACTCCAACCGGGACACCCACACCTCGATGCGCGTCCCCGCGCCGGACGAGCTCGCCGGCGGCGCGCACGGCACGGCGAGGGCACCGCGCGCCCCCGGCCAGCGGCGGCCGGGGTCGGCCCGCAACAGGTCGACCGCGGTCCGCAGGCGCCGGATCACTCTCGGTGTCGCCGCACTCGCCGTCGTCGCGGCGGTCGGCATCGGCGGCTGGCTGGCCGTGAGCGACGACGACGGCCAGGTACCGCCCCCGGATTTCCAGCAGTCGGCGCCCTCGGACCCCTAGGGCCACTGCCGGCCGTCCGGGGCCAGCACGGGTCCGGCCGCTCAGCCGTTACGCTGGACCCGTGGCAGTCGTCGATGTATCCGAAGAGCTGAAGTCCCTTTCCTCGACCATGGGGTCGATCGAGGCCGTTCTGGACCTCGACAGGATGAGGGCAGACATCGCCGTGCTCGAGGAGCAGGCGGCGGCACCGTCCCTGTGGGACGACCCCGAGGCGGCGCAGAAGATCACCAGCAAGCTTTCCCACCTCCAGGCCGAGGTCCGCAAGACGGAGGCGCTCCGCGGCCGGATCGACGACCTCGAGATCCTCTTCGAGCTCGCGGAGGCCGAGGACGACACGGACGCGCGGGCCGAGGCCGAGGCCGAGCTGGAGTCGGTGCGCAAGGCGCTGGACGAGATGGAGGTCCGCACCCTCCTGTCCGGCGAGTACGACGAGCGCGAGGCGCTGGTCAACATCCGCGCCGAGGCCGGCGGCGTCGACGCCGCGGACTTCGCGGAGCAGCTCCAGCGCATGTACCTGCGCTGGGCCGAGCGGCACAACTACGGCACCGAGGTCTACGAGACGTCGTACGCGGAGGAGGCCGGCATCAAGTCGACCACCTTCGTCGTCAAGGCGCCCTACGCGTACGGCACGCTCTCGGTCGAGCAGGGCACGCACCGGCTGGTGCGTATCTCGCCGTTCGACAACCAGGGCCGCCGTCAGACGTCCTTCGCGGGCGTCGAGGTGCTGCCGGTCGTCGAGAAGACCGATCACATCGAGATCGACGAGTCCGAGCTGCGCGTGGACGTGTACCGCGCGTCGGGCCCCGGCGGCCAGGGCGTCAACACCACCGACTCCGCGGTGCGGCTGACGCACATCCCGACCGGCATCGTGGTGTCCTGCCAGAACGAGCGCTCGCAGATCCAGAACAAGGCGAGCGCGATGAACGTCCTCCAGGCGAAGCTGCTCGAGCGCCGCCGCCAGGAGGAGCAGGCCAGGATGGACGCGCTCAAGGGTGACGGCGGCAACTCCTGGGGCAACCAGATGCGTTCGTACGTGCTGCACCCGTACCAGATGGTCAAGGACCTGCGGACCGACTTCGAAGTGGGCAATCCCCAGTCGGTACTTGACGGTGAGATCGACGGGTTCCTCGAAGCCGGAATTCGCTGGCGCAAGCAGCAGGCCAAGTAGCGAAGAGCTTTGTCGACAAGGGAACTGCCGCCCAGGGGGCGGCAGTTCCCTTTTATGTCACAGTTGCATCCCCGCAGGTCAGGCAACTGACAGCATTTCGGACATCGCGTCCGCTAACGACCTTGACGCCCTTGCCAGAACTGGGAAAGGTGGCACGCGGCATGCGTATTTCTGGGGCGTGTGCGAACGGGGGCAAGTGCAACGGCCCCTGAACCCGCTGCCCCTGACGCTGCTCCGACAACGAGATAGCTACTGGGGGTAGCAGCCAGATGACCAAGAAGACGCGGATCCGTGTCGCACGTATAGCCGCCGGCGCCGTGATCGCCGCGGGTGCGTCGCTGACCGCCGCAGGCGCCGCGAGCGCCGTCGGGATCGGGATCGACGTCGGCCCCGTCGAGGTGTCCGCCAACGCCGGCGAGGGCGGCATCGACGCCGGCATCGGCATCAAGGACGACTGCGAGATCGACCCGACGCTCTGCAGCACTCCGCCGGTCGACCCGCCGACGACCCCGCCGGTGGACCCGCCCACGACCCCGCCGGTCGACCCGCCGACCACGCCGCCGGTGGACCCGCCCACGACCCCGCCGGTCGACCCGCCGACCACGCCGCCGGTGGACCCGCCCACGACCCCGCCGGTCGACCCGGACCCGTCCGAGGACCCGACCGAGGACCCCGACCCGACGCCGAGCAACCCGGGCAACGGGAACGGCAATGGCAACGGTAACGACAACGACACCGACGGTGGCGTCATCGACGGTGACGCTCCGGTCGGCGGCGGTGACGGTACCGACACCGACAACGCCGGTTCCGAGCCGGTGCAGCAGGGTGAGGCCAAGGAGGAGCTGGCCGAGACCGGCGCCGCCGAGACCACCTTCCTGCTGCTGGGCGCCGCGACGATGATCGCCGGTGGCATCGGTTTCCGCATGCTGCCGCGCCTCGTCGGCGGCGGTCGCACCGTCGCCTGACCGGCACAGTGCGTAGTTGACAGGTGACAGCCGACGGCTGACACGGGAAGGGCCCGGAGTGCTCAGCACTCCGGGCCCTTCTGTCGATCTTCCGCTGGCCGTGCGGCAGTGAGGCCGTACGGCGCACGGGACGCGCTATACCGCCAGCAGGGCCACCGCGGCGACCAGGACCACCAGCAGGGCCAGCAGTGTCACCGGGCTCAGGCCGGCGAAGGGGCCGTCGCCCTGCTGCAGCCGCTCGCGATTCGCCCGGCACACCGGGCAACGGCCCTCGGCGACGGGCGCCGCGCAGTTGGCGCACACCAATCGGTCATAGGTCATGCGCTCTCCTCTCCCGCGCCGGGGCCGCAGGCGCGGACCGCAAGCACATTTCTCTCCGGACAACGCCCGGGGAAACGCGACTGTTCCCCTACCACTGTGCCAGCTCCCGCGCTTTTCGTCGCGGCCCGCCGGATTTGCCCCCGATCGATGAACGGACAAAATGCGCAAGTCAGGACGGGGACTGCGCGGCCGTGGCGCAGTCGCGTAAGGTCACGCTCACCTACTCCCGGCCGACCGTGGTGCACCCGTGATCCGATTCGACAACGTCTCCAAGACATACCCCAGGCAGAACCGACCTGCTCTGCGCGACGTCTCCCTCGAAATCGAGAAGGGCGAGTTCGTCTTCCTCGTGGGCTCTTCCGGTTCGGGCAAGTCGACGTTCCTGCGGCTGGTCCTGCGTGAGGAGCGCGCCAGTCAGGGCATGGTCCATGTTTTGGGCAAGGACCTGGCCCGGCTCTCCAACTGGAAGGTGCCGCAGATGCGCCGCCAGCTGGGCACCGTTTTCCAGGACTTCCGCCTCCTGCCCAACAAGACCGTCGCGGAGAACGTGGCGTTCGCCCAGGAGGTCATCGGCAAGCCGCGTGGCGAGATCCGCAAGGCCGTGCCCCAGGTGCTCGACCTCGTCGGGCTCGGCGGCAAGGAGGACCGGATGCCCGGTGAGCTGTCCGGTGGTGAGCAGCAGCGTGTGGCCATCGCCCGCGCCTTCGTCAACCGCCCCATGCTGCTCATCGCGGACGAGCCGACCGGAAACCTCGACCCGCAGACCTCTGTCGGCATCATGAAGCTGCTCGACAGGATCAACCGCACGGGCACCACGGTGATCATGGCGACCCACGACCAGAACATCGTCGACCAGATGCGCAAGCGCGTCATCGAGCTCGAGAAGGGCCGTCTCGTACGCGACCAGGCGCGCGGCGTCTACGGCTACCAGCACTGAGCCCGGACAGACTGAAAGGCTGAAAGCACGCCATGCGCGCCCAGTTCGTCATGTCGGAGATCGGCGTCGGTCTCCGCCGCAATCTCACGATGACCTTCGCGGTGATCGTCTCTGTAGCCCTCTCGCTCGCCCTGTTCGGCGGCGCGCTGCTCATGCGTGAGCAGGTCAGCACGATGAAGGACTTCTGGTACGACAAGGTCAACGTCTCCATCTTCCTCTGCAACAAGAACGACGCGGCGACCTCGCCCCAGTGCGCCAAGGGAGCCGTCACCACCGCGCAGAAGGAGCAGATCGAGGCCGATCTGAAGAAGATGGACGTCGTCGACGTGGTCCACCACGAGACTGCGGAACAGGCGTACAAGCACTACCGCGAGCAGTACGGCGACACCCCCATCGCGTCCACCATCACCCCGGACCAGATGCAGGAGTCGTTCCGGGTGAAGCTGGACGACCCGGAGAAGTACAAGGTCGTGGCGACCGCCTTCGCCGGACGGGACGGTGTGCAGTCCGTCCAGGACCAGCGCAACATCCTGGAGAACCTCTTCTCCCTGATGAACGGCATGAACGTGGCCGCCATCTTCGTGATGGGCCTGATGCTGATCATCGCGCTGATGCTCATCGTCAACACCGTGCGCGTCTCGGCGTTCAGCCGTCGGCGTGAGACCGGCATCATGCGGCTCGTCGGCGCCTCGAGCTTCTACATCCAGATGCCGTTCATCATGGAGGCCGCGTTCGCGGGCCTGTTGGGCGGTGCGGTCGCCTCCGTGATGCTGCTGGTGGGCCGTTATTTCCTCATCGACCACGGCCTGGCGCTCTCCGAGAAGATGCAGCTGGTCAACTTCATCGGCTGGGACGCCGTGATCACCAAGTTGCCGCTGGTATTGGCGATCGGGCTGCTGATGCCCGCTGTGGCTGCTTTCGTCGCATTGCGCAAGTACCTGAAGGTGTGACAAGCGCCCCGGGCGCCGTGCGGTCAACCTCCGTACGGCGCCCTTTGCTTGTCCTAGACTCGACGCCATGTCGGACCCCGAGTTCAGTCCCCGGCCCCACGGCATCCGCCGCGGGGCCGCGCTGACGTTGGCTTTCGGAGTCGTCCTCGCCACCGCCGCGGCCACCAACTGCCTGCCGCACGACAAGCCGGCCTCGCCCCGTCCGCTCTCCGCACAGGCCGCCGCCGCGACGGTGGACCGGGAGGACGTCGCCCGCGCCGCCGCGAGGGCGGCGGCGGAGGGGAAGTCGGGCACCAAGGCGGCGGAGGAGGTCGTCAGCCGCAGTGGCGACCGCTGGGGCGCCGTCTACGACAAGCGCGAGTACGAGGAGTTCGCCAAGGCGCTCGACGGGGAGTACACCGGCGTGGGCCTCGGTGCGAGACGCGCCGCGGACGGCCGGGTCGAGGTGGCCAGGGTGCAGCCGGGCAGCCCCGCGGAGCGGGCCGGGATAAAGGCCCGCGACCGGCTCCTCGCGATCGACGGCCGCGACACCGCCCGCCGGCCGGTCACCGAGGTCGTGGCCCTGCTCAGGGGCGCCGCAGGCACCGCTGTGACGGTGGACCTGGAACGCGACGGGCGCCGCTGGTCCGAGACCCTGACGCGCGCCCTGCTGACCACGGAGACGGTCACCGTCGACCGTCTCCCCGACGGCGCCGTGGTGATCAGGGTCTCCTCGTTCACCAAGGGCACCGGCGCGCGGGTGCGGAAGGCCGTGCGTGAGGCGCCCGCGGGCGCCGGGGTCCTGCTCGATCTGCGAGGCAACGACGGCGGCCTCGTCGCGGAGGCGGTCGCCGCGGCGTCGGCCTTCCTCGACGGCGGCCTCGTCGCCACGTACGACGTGCGCGGCGAGCAGCGCGCTCTCCACGCCGAGCAGGGCGGCGACACGGAACGGCCCGTCGTCACGCTCGTCGACGCCGGCACCATGAGCGCGGCCGAGCTCGTCACCGGAGCGCTCAAGGACCGTGGTCGTGCGGTCACGGTCGGTACACGGACGTTCGGCAAGGGCTCGGTGCAGATGCCGAGCCGGCTGCCCGACGGCTCGGTCGCCGAACTCACCGTCGGTCACTACCGCACCCCGTCCGGTCACAGTGTCGACGACAAGGGCATCACCCCGGACCTCGTGACGGCCGAAGGCGCCGAGAAAAGGGCCCGGACGGTATTGAGTGGCCTCGGGGGCGGGTCGTAGTGCGAAAATGTCGGCACTATGGCTAAGGAAACAGGGCGCAAACTGATCGCGCAGAACAAGAAGGCGCGGCACGACTACCACATTCTCGACACCTACGAGTGCGGTCTCGTGCTGATGGGCACCGAGGTGAAGTCGCTGCGCCAGGGCCGGGCCTCGCTCGCGGACGGCTTCGTCCAGATCGACGGCAACGAGGCATGGCTGCACAACGTCCACGTGCCGGAGTACAGCCAGGGCACCTGGACCAACCACAGCGCACGCCGCAAGCGCAAGCTGCTGATGCACCGGGAAGAGATCGACAAGCTGGAGTCGAAGTCGCAGGAGACGGGGCACACCATCGTGCCGCTGGCCCTGTACTTCAAGGACGGCCGGGCGAAGGTCGAGATCGCGCTGGCGAGGGGCAAGAAGGAGTACGACAAGCGCCAGACGCTCCGCGAGAAGCAGGACCGCCGCGAGGCGGACCGCGCGATGTCCGCCGTCCGCAGGAGGCAGCGGGCCGGCACGTGACCGGCACCGGCCGCAGCCGTGCGGAATAGGCTGGCACCGGCCCGTGTTGTTCACGTACGATGGCACCTGCCCCACCAAGCAGGGGCCGGGCCCGCAAGGGGCCTGAGCAGTGACAACTCAATAGTGGTCAACATGGGGATGATCGGTTTCGACAGCGGATGTCGAAGCAGGGGAAGCGTGTCGAGGAAGCGGCAATGATCTCGTAAACCATATGTCGCAACCAATAATCGCCAACACCAAGCGCGATTCCTTCGCCCTCGCTGCCTAAGTAGCGACTTTGCGAAGTGTCAGCCCGGGGCTGTTCCCGACCCGGATCCTGGCATCAGCTAGGGAACTAAACCTACGAGCCCGGTCACGGGGCGCGTAGGGAAATCAAACAGTGACTGAGCCCGTCGGAGACTTGTCCGCGTGATCTCCGGGGCTGAGAAAAGCGCAGCGGACTGCACACGGAGAAGCCCTGATTCTGCACCGTTGGACGCGGGTTCGATTCCCGCCATCTCCACTCATCCCATGTACGACGAAGGCTCGGCGGCTACGGCTTCCGGGCCTTTTTCGTGTTCTGGCCCGCTCCCCACGCCAGTACGAGCGCGAGGGCCGCGGCGCCCACCGGGATCGCGTAGCCCTGTGCCGCGCCCAGGTGCTCCACCACGTACCCGCCGCTCGCGGAGCCCGCCGCGACGCCGCCGAGCAGAGCGGTGACCGCGAGCGTCATGCCTTCGTTGATCTGTGCCTGCGGAGTCAGCCGCTGCACCATGGTCATCGCCGTCACCATCGTGGGGGCCGTCGCCATCCCGGCGACCAGCAGCGCGCCCGCCACCGCCGGGAGCGATCCGGTGCCCGCGGCGGCCAGCAGCGGCAGCGACATCAAGGCCGTCATCGCGGCGAGGCAGGTGGGCAGGCCCGCCGTACGCCGGGACCGGCCGTAGAGCAGGCCGGCGGCGCAGGAGCCCGCCGCCTGGAGCGCGAGGACCGGACCCGCGACCGGGCCGTCGGCGAAGGCGATGGTGACGACCTCCATCGAGCCGAAGACCGCGCCCGTGGCGAGGAGGACGACGAGCAGCGCGGGCATGCCGGCGGTACGCAGCGGCGAGCCGGCCGGGACCCGCGGGGCGACCGGCGGCTCGGTGGCGCGCCGGCTCGTGAAGATCAGCACACCCGTCAGCAGCAGGACCGCGCCCACCAGCGTGCCGGCCTCCGGGAAGAGCGCGGAGCAGAGGAACGCGGCCACAACGGGGCCGAGCATGAAGCAGAGTTCGTCGGCGGCCTGCTCGAACGAGTTCGCCGTGTGCAGCGCCGCCGCGTCACCCCGGTACAGGTGCGCCCAGCGGGCACGTGACATGCCGCCGGTGTTGGGGGTGGTGGCGGTCGCCGCGTAGGCGGCGAAGAGTGTCCAGTCGGGCGCGCCGAGGCGTACGCACAGCAGCAGGGCGAGCGATCCGAGGACGGCCAGGGCCGTGGCGGGGACGGCTATCCGCGCCTGCCCGTACCGGTCGACGAGCCGCGCGGTCCAGGGAGCGACCAGCGCGGTGGCGGCCAGGCCCGTCGCGGTGACGGCCCCGGCGAGGGCGTAGGAGCCGCGCGACCCGGCGATCATGATGACGGCGCTGACGCTGAACATCCCCATCGGGAGCCGCGCGACGAGGTTCCCGGCGGTGAACGCGCGGGTGCCGGGTACGGAGAACAGCCGCCGGTAAGGGCCCGGCGGCCGGACGGTCCCGGTGAAGGACGCCGGGCGCGACCCGGTGCGGCGGCGTGGCGCGAGCACCAGCGAGTCGCCGGTGACCGCGAGCAGCGGTGCGAGAGCCGTGTCCTCGACACGGGCTGCTCGGGACGCGGCTGCTCGGGACACGGCTGCTCGGGACGCGGCCGTAGGGGGACTGGCCGGAGGGGGCGTGGCCGGAGGCGGCGTGGCGGAACTCGGCAGGGCGGGACTGGGCATGGCTCCACCCTCGCCGCCGCCCCTGGGGCCGGTCCAACACCTGCTCGGTGGCCGTTCACGCACCTGTGTTGTTGAATGCGCTGTGCCCCGTGATCTGGAACCCCGGCTGCTCCGCGCCTTCGTCGCCGTCGCCGACGAACTGCACTTCACCCGCGCCGCCGCCCGTCTCTACGTCGCCCAGCAGGCCCTGAGCCGTGACATCAGGCGGCTGGAGAGGGAGTTGGGCGTCGGCCTGTTCGTCCGTACCACCCGGCAGGTCGCCCTCACGGCCGACGGCGAGCGGCTGCTGCCGTACGCCCGGCGGGTGCTCGAGACGCAGGACGAACTGCTCGCCGCCGCCTCCGGCGCCGCGCGGCCGCTGCTCGTCGACCTCAACAGCGCGGGCATGACCTCGGGCCGGATCCTGGAACGCGCCCGTGAACTGGCCCCCGACTGCGAGCTGATGGCCCGTTTCGAGAGCGGGCTCACCGGGGCGGCCGACGAGATCGCCGCGGGGCGCCTCGATGTCTCCTTCGGCCGGTTCGCCGGCCTGGACGCCGGCCGCCAGGCGTTGCTCGCCCAGCAGCCCGTCCGGTACGAGCCGATGGCGGTCCTGCTGCCCGACGACCATCCGCTGGCGGACTCCGACCGGATCGAGTTGAACGCACTCGCGGGTGAGACCGTATATGCCGGTGCGGGCAACCCTCGGACGCTGGAGTGGACGGAGCTGGCGCGGCTGCTCTTCGCGGGCCGCGGCATCGCCGTGGCGCCGCCGGCACCCATGGCCGTGGGGGTCGAGGAGTTCCGGCGGGTCATGGCGAAGACCCGCAACCCGGTCCTCGCGGTCGTGGGCTTTCCGGCCATGCCGGGGACGGTTCTTCGGCCGATAGTCGACCCCGTTCCGCTGTCGCCGCTGTCGATGGTCTGGCGTGCCGGGCTGCGGCATCCCGGCCTCGATGCGCTGCGGCGGGCGGCGGCCGAACTCGCCGCGCGCGAAGGGTGGCTGAAAAGGGTGCCCGACGGATGGTTGCCGGAACGTGATATGTCGCTGATGTGTGACAACCGCTGAGCGTGGCGCGCGACGTGCGGCAGGTTGCGCTACATTCATGGACCGGGTGAGTGAGTGGGATAGAAGCGCTCGGACAGCGGGTTGGGGACCCTAATTCGAACGCGGCCGGTCGGTTGTGCGCGCACCCGATTCCAGTCAGTGGGGGGATGTGCCACAAGCCATGGAAAATTGGCAAGAAGACGTCGGTACCGGTCACACGCACGAGCCGCACGAGGTGACGATTCAACTCGACGGCCTCGGGCGGAAGCTGCGCGACCTGCCGGTCGAGCCGATCGCCGCTCAGGACAGCGCCGAGGGGCCCGTCTTCGTCGACGAGAGCGGCCGCCGTAGCAAGAAGTTCCGCCGTATCGGCTGGGTCCTGGCCGCCGCCTGCGCCGTCTACGCGATCACGCTCGTCGCCGCCCTCCTCGGCGGCAACTCCAGCGCGCCGTGGATGCCGGGCCTCGGTTCGGTCGGCGAGAAGCAGCCCGAGCACGTCGAGATCCAGCCCGCACCCACCGACCTCGTGTCCACGGTGCCCACGCCGAACGCCCCGCCCGGCGTCCCCGCTCCCTCCGACTCCGCCGGTGCGGCTCTGCCGCTGCCGTCGGGCAGCGCGGGCGACGGCAGCGCGCTGCCGAACGTGCCGCCGCCCGCCTCCAAGTCCCCTTCCCCGCGGCAGCCGTCCCCGGGGACGGGTACCACCGGCCCGGTCGCGAGCCCCGACGCACCCCGCAGCGATTCCCCCGCCCCGGCCGTCAGCCCGCCTGTGGGCCCCGGCCCGTCGACGGCGCCCAGTGGTTCTCCCGATCAGCCCGTGCAAGAAGGCGCACTGTAGATGACCATCCCCGCATCAGGGGCTCCGCGACCGCGGAGCCCCAAGCGCGTCGTACGCCGCAGACTGCCCATGCGCTATCTGCTTCCCGTGCTCTTCCTCGTCGCGCTGCTCGCGATGCTGATGCTGCGCGGCTATGTGCACAGCGAGATCCTCGCCGACCACCGCGTCCGGCCGCCGGCCCCCACGGACCAGGTCCCCCAGCACATCCTCGACGGCGGCCCCGTCATCGACGCTCGGGACAAGCACGATCCCAAGGCGCTCAGCGTGCCCGACCAGCGGCTCGTGCTGACCTTCGACGACGGCCCGGACCCCGTCTGGACGCCGAAGGTCCTCGACGCTCTCGCCCGGTACGACGCGCACGCCGTCTTCTTCGTCACCGGCACCATGGCCTCGCGCCATCCGGACCTGGTTGAACGGATGGTGCGCGAGGGTCACGAGATCGGCCTGCACACCTTCAACCACCCGGACCTGTCCTTCCAGTCCACCGACCGCATCGACTGGGAGCTGTCGCAGAACCAGCTGGCGCTCGCCGGCGCCGCGGGCATCCGCACCTCGCTGTTCCGTCCGCCGTACTCCTCCTTCTCGGACGCCCTCGACAACGAGTCCTGGCCGGTCACCCAGTACATCGGCACCCGCGGCTACATCACGGCCTTCAACAACACCGACTCAGAGGACTGGAAGCGCCCCGGCGTCGACGCGATCATCGAGCGCGCCACGCCCAAGGGCACCCAGGGCTCCATCGTGCTGATGCACGACTCCGGCGGCGACCGCTCCCAGACGGTGGCGGCCCTCGAGCGCTTCCTGCCCGACATGAAGGAACGCGGCTACCGGTTCACCAACCTCACAGAGGCGCTCGGCGTGCCCAGCGCCCACAGCCCGGTCACCGGACCGGAGCTGTGGAAGGGCAAGGCCTTCGTCGGCGCCGTCGCCGTCTCGGAGAACACCACGGAGGTCATGGTCGTCGGGCTCGCCGTGATCGGCGTGCTGGTCTTCGCCCGCTTCGGACTGATGCTGATCCTGTCCTTCGCGCATGCCCGCAAGGTGCGCCGGAAGGGCTTCAGCTGGGGGCCTCCCATCACCCGGCCGGTGTCCGTGCTGGTCCCCGCCTACAACGAACGCGAGTGCATCGCCAACACGGTCCGCTCACTGATGGCGAGCGACCACCCCCTCGAGGTCATCGTCATCGACGACGGCTCCAGCGACGGCACCGCCGACATCGTCGAGGCGATGGGCCTGCGCGGCGTACGGGTCGTACGGCAGCCCAACTCGGGCAAGCCCGCCGCCCTCAACAACGGCATCCGGAACGCCCGCTACGAGATCGTCGTCATGATGGACGGCGACACCGTCTTCGAGCCGTCCACCGTCCGCGAGCTCGTGCAGCCCTTCGGCGACCCGCGCGTCGGCGCGGTGGCCGGCAACGCCAAGGTCGGCAACCGCGACACCCTCATCGGGGCCTGGCAGCACATCGAGTACGTGATGGGCTTCAACCTCGACCGCCGCATGTACGACCTGCTCGGCTGCATGCCCACCATCCCCGGCGCCGTCGGAGCCTTCCGCCGCACCGCGCTCGAGCGCGTCGGCGGCATGAGCGAGGACACCCTCGCCGAGGACACCGACATCACCATGGCCATGCACCGCGACGGCTGGAGGGTCGTCTACGCGGAGAAGGCACGCGCCTGGACCGAGGCCCCCGAGTCCGTGCAGCAGCTGTGGTCGCAGCGCTACCGCTGGAGCTACGGCACCATGCAGGCCATCTGGAAGCACCGCCGCGCCCTCGTCGAGAAGGGGCCCTCCGGCCGCTTCGGCCGGGTCGGCCTGCCGCTGGTCTCCCTGTTCATGGTGCTCGCCCCGCTGCTCGCGCCGCTGATCGACGTCTTCCTGCTGTACGGGCTGGTCTTCGGCCCCACCCAGAAGACCATCGCCGCGTGGCTGGGCGTACTGGCGATCCAGGCCGTCTGTGCCGCCTACGCCTTCCGGCTCGACAAGGAACGCATGGTCCACCTCGTCTCCCTGCCGCTCCAGCAGATCCTCTACCGCCAGCTGATGTACGTGGTCCTCCTCCAGTCCTGGATCACCGCCCTCACCGGCGGCCGGCTGCGCTGGCAGAAACTGCGGCGCACCGGGGCCGTCGAGGCCCCGGGAGTCGTCCAGCAGCGGCAGCGCGCCGGGGAGCGGAGGCCCGTCGCATGACCCCTTACACCGCACCGCAGACGGTGCCGCCGCAGTCGGGGGGCACCTCTCCGGTGCCCGCGGGGGGCCGGGACCGCTACTTCGACCTGCTCCGGGCGATCGCCCTGTTCCGGGTCGTGCTCTACCACCTGGTGGGCTGGGCCTGGCTGCCGCTCGTCTTCCCGTCCATGGGCGTGATGTTCGCCCTCGCCGGGTCACTGATGGCACGCTCCCTCGCCCGGCCGGCGTTCCAGGTGATCCGCGGCCGGGTACGGCGGCTGCTGCCGCCGCTGTGGGTGCTCGGAGCCGCTGGGATCACCGCGATGCTCGTCGAGGGATGGCGCCCCGGCCCCTCCGCGGTCTTCTGGCTCCTGCCGTTGAGCGACCCGCCGTTCCTCGCCGCCGGCTGGGCCGGCGACCTGGCCGAACCGCTCTGGTACCTGCGCGCGTATCTCTGGTTCGTACTCCTGTCACCGCTGCTGCTGCGCTGCCTGCGCAAGCTGCCGTGGGCCACCCTCGCCGCGCCGCTCGCCCTGTCCTTCGGGCTGGCCGCCGGCTATCTCTCCATGCCGGAACGCATCGACTCGGCGCTCACCGACTTCAGCACCTTCGGCGCCTGCTGGATCCTCGGCATGGCCCGCCAGGAAGGCATCCTGGCCCGCCTGCCGCGCTACCTCGTCCCCTCCGTCGCGCCCTTCGTCATGCTGGCCGGTATCTGGTGGGCCCGCCGCGACGGCTTCGGCTCGGGCGCCGAGCTCGACGGCATCCCGCCGGCCGACGCCCTCTGGTCGCTCGGCGCGGTGATGATGCTGCTGCACTTCAGCCCGTCGTGGCAGTCGTGGCCGCCGAAGCTGCGGCAATGGGACAGCGTGATCACCCTGCTCAACGCGCGGGCGGTGACCGTCTACCTCTGGCACAACGTGTGCATCCTCGGCGCGGCGGCGCTGTGGGACGTCATGTGGGACGTCGACCTGCTCGCGGAGCACGTCCCCTGGCTGCTGGAGAGCTGGGTGCCGGTGCTGCTGCTCGCCTGGGCGCTGATCGCCGGGTGCATCCTGGTCTTCGGCTGGGCCGAGGACCTTGCCGCCAAGCGCCGCCCGCGGCTGTGGCCCAACGGAGAGCCCCGGCGCCGCTCCCGCTCACACACCGCCTGACCGACGGGTGAGAGCAAGGTTTCGCGCCGGTCACCTCCTGGCACCGGCCTGAAACCCGCCGTCCATAACGTCGCTTCCACGATCGGAAACAGGTGGAGGCGCGTGATGGCAGGCCGATGGATCGAAGAGTGGGACCCCGAGGACGAGACCTTCTGGCGGACCAAGGGGGAGCGGGTCGCACGGCGCAACCTCGCCTTCTCCGTGCTCAGTGAGCACATCGGGTTCTCCATCTGGAGCCTGTGGTCGGTGATGGTCCTCTTCATGGGGCCCGAGTACGGGGTCGACCCCGCCGGCAAGTTCTTCCTGATCGCCACGGCGACCGTCGTCGGCGCCGTGATCCGGGTGCCGTACACCTTCGCGGTCGCCAAATTCGGCGGCCGGAACTGGACGATCTTCAGCGCCCTGCTGCTGCTGGTCCCCACCGCCGCGGCGTACCTGGTGATGGAGCCGGGCACCTCGTACACGACGTTCCTCGCCGTCGCCGCCCTCACGGGTGTCGGCGGGGGCAACTTCGCCTCGTCGATGACGAACATCAACGCCTTCTTCCCGCTGCGCAAGAAGGGCTGGGCGCTCGGCCTCAACGCGGGCGGCGGCAACATCGGGGTACCGGTCATCCAGCTGGTCGCCCTGCTGATCATCGGTACGGCGGGCGCGGCCCACCCGCGGCTGGTGCTCGGCATCTACCTGCCGCTGATCGTCCTCGCCGCGCTGTGCGCCGCGCTGTGGATGGACAACCTCGCCCCGGTGAAGAACGACACCGGCGCGGCGATCGACGCGGCCAAGGACGGCCACACCTGGATCATGGCCTTCCTCTACGTCGGCACCTTCGGCTCGTTCATCGGCTACAGCTTCGCCTTCGGTCTCGTCCTGCAGACCCAGTTCGGCCGCACCCCGCTCCAGGCGGCCTCCCTCACCTTCATCGGTCCGCTGCTCGGCTCCCTGATCCGGCCCCTGGGCGGTGCGCTCGCCGACCGCTTCGGCGGAGCGCGCATCACCCTGTGGAACTTCGTGGGCATGGCCGCCGCGACGGCCGTGGTCATCGCCGCCTCGGTCCAGGAATCGCTCGCGGTGTTCCTCGTCGGATTCATCGGCCTGTTCGTGCTCAGCGGCCTCGGAAACGGCTCGACGTACAAGATGATCCCCGGCATCTTCCAGAACAAGGCGCTCGCCAAGGGCATGACCGGGGAGACCGCGGCCGCCTACGGGCGCCGTCTCTCCGGCGCCTCGATGGGACTCATCGGCGCGGTCGGCGCCGTCGGCGGGCTCGCCATCAACCTCGCCTTCCGGCAGTCGTTCCAGACCGCGGGCACCGGAACCGCCGCCTTCGTCTCCTTCCTCGCCTTCTACGCGGTCTGCTCAATCGTCACCTGGGCGGTATACCTTCGCCGCCCCGTCGTGGTGCCGGTCCGCGGCGGGCACACGGGGACGGACGCGGAAACGGGCGCCGAACCGGTCTACGCCCGCGTCTGAGCGAGCGGAGTACGTAACGACGGTGAAATATGAGCGAACCGGGCCTGTCACGCGCCTTTGACAGGCTCGGTCGTCCGTTCACCGTTCAATGGCACCGGCCATCAGGGCACTCCAGTGGGGACGACCGAGATGCACGACCAAGGCCAACCGCACGGCCCCCTCGCGGGCTTCACCGTCGGCGTGACTGCCGCCAGGCGGGCCGACGAGCTCGGCGCGCTGCTCCAGCGGCGGGGCGCGGCCGTCCTGCACGCCCCCGCGCTGCGCATCGTTCCGCTCGCCGACGACACAGAGCTCCTCGCCGCCACCAAGGAACTGATCGACCACACCCCCGACGTGGTCGTCGCCACCACCGCCATCGGCTTCCGCGGCTGGGTGGAGGCGGCCGACGGCTGGGGTCTGGGGGAGCAGCTGCTGGGCCGGCTGCGCGGCGCCGAGCTGCTGGCCCGCGGCCCCAAGGTCAAGGGCGCCATCCGCGCGGCCGGCCTCACCGAGGAGTGGTCGCCGGTCTCAGAGTCCATGGCGGAGGTACTGGACCGGCTGCTCGGCGAGGGAGTGGCGGGCCGCCGCGTCGCGCTCCAGCTGCACGGCGAGCCGCTGCCCGGGTTCGTGGAATCACTGCGTGCGGCGGGCGCGGACGTGGTCCTCGTACCCGTCTACCGCTGGATGCCGCCGGAGGACCTCGCCCCGCTCGACCGGCTGCTGGACGCGGCCGTCTCCCGCGGCCTCGACGCGGTCACCTTCACCAGCGCCCCGGCCGCCGCGTCGCTCCTGAACCGTGCGGAGTCCCGCGGCCTGCTGACCGACCTCCTGGCCGCCCTGGACCACGACGTCCTCGCGGCCTGCGTCGGGCCCGTCACGGCGGTACCGCTGCAGGCGGCCGGAGTCCCGACGGTGCAGCCGGAGCGGTTCAGACTCGGTCCGCTGGTGCAGCTGCTCGGTGTCGAGCTGCCCGCCCGCGCCCGTACGTTCCCGGTCGCGGGCCGCCGCGTCGAGATCCGCGGTCACGCCGTCCTCGTCGACGACGAACTGCGCCCGGTGCCGCCCGCCGGGATGGCCCTGCTGCGGGCCCTGTCGGAACGGCCCGGCTGGGTCGTCGCCCGCTCCGACCTGCTGCGGGCCCTGCCGGGCGCCGGCCGGGACGAGCACGCCGTGGAGACGGCCATGGCCCGGCTGCGCACGGCGCTGGGCGCCCCCAAGCTCATCCAGACCGTCGTCAAACGCGGCTACCGGCTGGCCCTGGACCCGGCGTCCGACGCCAAGTACGCCGACGCGTGACCTGCCTGCTCCGGTCGTGCCGTGCGCAGCAGTGACGTGGCACGCCACAGGCACAGCAGGGCCGCCGTGGTGAGCACGGTGCGCACGGTGTTCCAGAGCACCCACGGGTCCTCGAAGTTCTCCCGTACGGCGCCCGGGTCGGCGATCCCGGCCGGGGCGCCCGCGGCGGCGAGTTCGTTGTTGAGCGGCACGTTCGCCGCGGACGTCACCACGAACACCAGGACGTAGAGGACCAGCGCGGCGGTCACCCAGCGGCCCCTGGGCGTACGGCGCTGCTGCCATGCCGAGACGGCCGTGAGGACGAGCGCGCCGAAGAGCGCGGCGAAGAAGGCCGGGTTCTCGATCACCTCGTTGATGTTCTGCATGACCTCGACGTAGGTCCGGTCGTCGCTGCGGCCGAGCGCCGGCATCACCGAGACCGTGAACGCGAACCAGACGCCCGCGATGAGCCCGGTCGTCACGGTCGCCGCCGCGAGGACCGCTCCTGCACCCCTGTTCTGTGTCATGAGACCCAGTCAACCGGCCCGTCCTCGTGCGGGACATGGGTGAGCGTCGCATTCGCATGTCCGTGCGTCCACGTCTCGATGAGGGCTTCCGGCCGCACCGTCGGGCAGGCACTCTGGTGGGGACACCCGACGGTGATCCCGAGGCGGTGACAGGCGCATGACAGCGGTGGGCGCGGTTCCGTACCCGTCCCAGTGGCGATTCGACTCCGGGCGCGTCTGCCTGGACCTGGTGGCGACGGCGCAGGAGGCGGACCGCCGGGCCGGCGGGCCCGAACCGCTCGCGGACACGGGGGGACTGGCGCGCTGGCTCGTGGGCGCCGGTCTCGTCCCGGCCGGGACACCGCTGCACGGGATCGACGGCACCTGGGTGGCAGGTTTCGTCGAACTGCGCGACTGCATAGACCGTTTGGTGCGCACCGGGCCGGACGAAGGCCGCGCGGACGACGCTCTCGACATCCTCAACGCCCGCGCACGGAACGCGCCTCCGGGCATCAGAGCCGTGAAGGACGGGAAAGGCACGCTGGTACGGGCGCTGTGCGCCGCCCCGGAGTGCGCGGCCCTGCTCGCCGTCGTCGCCCGGGACGCGGTGGACCTCCTCACCGACCCGGTCGCCCGCTCGCGGCTGCGGCAGTGCGAGGGCGACAACTGCCGCCGCGTCTATCTGGACACCTCACGGGGCAGGCGGCGCCGCTGGTGCTCGAGCGAAGTGTGCGGAAACCGCGAGCGGGTGGCGAGACACCGCAGGAAGGCCTCCGTCAAAGAATCTTGAAATTTCTTCGGCCGGCGTTGAGTGAACCTCCGGCGGTCCCCGTAGTGAAGAGGGACAAGCAGCCAGCCGTGAAAAACAGGGTCTCGACCGGGAGGTTCAGGTGCGCAAGGATGCCGCCGTGGCCGATGACCGTCCGCAACGGGCCCGCCATCGCAGTGAGAAGCCACGTATCGACACCTCTGTGCCCGACGAGGAGTTGATGCGTGCCCTCTACCGCGAACACGCAGGGCCGTTGCTCGCCTATGTACTGCGTCTCGTCGCCGGCGATCGCCAGCGCGCCGAGGACGTCGTACAGGAGACGCTCATCCGTGCCTGGAAGAACGCCGGCCAGCTCAACCGGGCGACCGGCTCTGTCCGACCCTGGCTGGTGACGGTCGCCCGGCGCATCGTCATCGACGGTCACCGCAGCCGGCAGGCCCGGCCGCAGGAGGTCGACCCGTCGCCGCTGGAGGTCATGCCCGCGGAGGACGAGATCGACAAGGCGTTGTGGCTGATGACGCTCTCAGATGCACTCGATGATTTGACGCCCGCCCACAGGGAAGTTCTTGTCGAGACGTATTTCAAGGGGCGTACGGTCAATGAAGCGGCCGAAACGCTCGGCATACCCAGCGGGACCGTGCGGTCCCGTGTGTTCTACGCGCTCCGTTCCATGAAGCTCGCTCTTGAGGAGAGGGGGGTCTCGGCATGACCATGTACGAGCAGGAGTCCGTACACGACGCGGTGGGCGCATATGTGCTCGGCGTGCTCGACGAAGCGGACGCCTCCGCCTTCGAGGCGCATCTGGCGGGATGCGACATCTGTGCCGCCCACCTCGAGGAGTTCTCGGGGATGGAGCCGATGCTCGCGATGCTCGCGGAGGCGCCCGCCCCCGCGCCGCCGCAGAGCAACGTCTACAGCCTGCCCGGGATGCCGGGCATGTCCGACTTCCCCGCGCCGCGCGCCGTCCCGGTGGTGCCCACCTCCCCGAGCCCCAAGGTTCTCGACGGTCTGCTCAACGAGGTCGCCGTCAAGCGCGCCCACAAGCGCCGGCGCGGCATGTACCTGCTCGCGGCGGCCGCGGCGCTGATCATCGGCGGCCCCGCCGTCGCCGTGGTCGTCACCGCCGACGACACCGGCAGCAACGTGGCGGGCGCCGACCCGCACCCCACCAGCCCGGCCGAGGACGCGTTCTTCAACCACATGGAGGAGAAGGTGCAGGCCACGGACGCGACCACCAAGGTCAGCGCCGTCGTCGGCATGGAGAAGAAGGGCTGGGGCACGCACGCCGTCCTGGAGCTGAAGAACGTCAAGGGCCCCCTGAAGTGCAACCTCATCGCCGTCTCCAAGACCGGTGAGGAGGAGGTCGTCACCTCGTGGGCCGTGCCGAAGTGGGGCTACGGAATCCCCGACAGCCCCAACAAGGACGCCAAGAACCCTCTGTACGTCCACGGCGGCTCCGCGATGGACCCGGGCGACATCGACCACTTCGAGGTCCGCACGTTCGACGGGGAACGGCTGGTGGAGGTCGACGCCTAGCCGGCGGCCGTCCCACCGTCGGCCGGGGAGCTGTGCGGCCCCCGGCCGCATCCGCATGTCCACGGCCCTTCGGCAGGTCCGCGGCTCTTCCTCGACTCCTCGGCACGGCCGGCCCTCCGTGACTCCTTCGCAGGGCCGGCCCTTCCGTGACTCCCTCGCACGGCCGGCCCTTGCGTGACTCCATGGCGGGGCCGGCCCTTCGGCATGTCCGGCCCTTCCGCGGGCCGCCGCCTGCCGTGGACCCTCCCACCCGCCCTGCCCCACGGCCGGGCCAGGTGCAATAACCTGCCTCCTTGCCGTACGGTTGACGGCTGCCCAGTGCACGTCAGAAGGGGGCCTCGGTGGCCGCGCAGGATGCCGCTGTCGAATCCGTGGTCGGCTCCGCCGCCGACACGGTGAGAGACCGTGAGATCGGTGTCGAACAGGAACATCTCGACCAGGTGTACCACCGTCTCGAGGAGAAGATCCACGAGGCCGAGTTCCTGATGAACGACGCCGCCAAGCGAGGGCAGGTCGGCACCCCCGGCGCCCTCGCGGAGCGGGACGCCCAGGTCTTCCGGGCCGGCGTCCACCTCAACCGCCTCAACAACGAATTCGAGGACTTCCTCTTCGGCCGGATCGACCTGCTCCACGGCAAGGACGGCAAGAAGGGCCCCGACGGCGCCTTCACCTCGGTCGAACCCGCGGACGACGCCGTACGCCCCGACAACACGGCCGAGATCGGCGAGACCCTGCACATCGGCCGGATCGGCGTGCTCGACTCCGACTACGCCCCGCTCGTGATCGACTGGCGCGCCCCGGCCGCGGCCCCCTTCTACCGCTCCACCCCGGTCGACCCCGGCCGTGTGGTGCGCCGCCGGGTCATCCGCTCCAAGGGCCGCAAGGTCCTCGGCGTCGAGGACGACCTGATGCGCCCGGAACTGACGGCCACGCTGAACGGACAGACACTGCCCGTCGTCGGCGACGGCGCCCTCATGGCGGCGCTCGGCCAGGCCCGCAGCCACACCATGCGGGACATCGTCGCGTCCATCCAGGCCGAGCAGGACCTGGTCATCCGCGCACCCGCCGCGTCCGTGACGTACGTGGAGGGCGGCCCCGGCACCGGCAAGACGGCGGTGGCGCTGCACCGGGCCGCGTACCTGCTCTACCAGGACCGGCGCCGCTACGCCGGCGGCATCCTCATCGTCTCCCCGACGCCGCTGCTCGTCGCCTACACCGAGGGCGTGCTGCCGTCGCTGGGCGAGGAGGGCCAGGTCGCGATCCGCGCGGTCGGCTCCCTGGTCGACGGCGCGGAGGCGACGGTGTACGACGAACCGGCGGTGGCCCGCGTCAAGGGCTCCTCCCGGATGCTGAAGGTGCTGCGCAACGCCGCGCGGGGCGCGCTCGAGATGCCGGACGCCGCGCCGCGCGACGGTCAGCTCGCCTTCGGCGAGGAGCCGGCGGCCACGCCGGGCACACCCTCGAGGCTGCGCGTCGTCGCCTTCGGCCGGCGGCTCGAGCTGGAGGCCGACGAACTCCGTCGCATCCGCCACAACGTGCTCGGCGGAAACGCTCCCGTCAACCTGCTGCGCCCACGGGCCAGACGGCTGCTCCTCGACGCCCTGTACGCCAAGTCGGGCGCCGTCGGCCGCCACCCCGGCGACCCGGAGCTGGCCGCCGAGCTGCGGTCCTCCTTCGACGAGGACGTGACGGGCGAGGACAGCTTCATCGCGTTCCTGGACGCCTGGTGGCCCGAACTGACCCCGCGCGCCGTGCTCGCCGCGATGGGCGACGAGCGCCGCCTCGGCCGCTGGGCACGCAGGGTGCTCAACCCCGGCGAGGTACGCAGGCTGGCCCGCTCACTGCGCCGCGACGCCCTCTCCGTGCACGACGTGGCACTCCTCGACGAACTGAGCACCCTGATCGGCACGCCCGCCCGTCCCCGTAAGCGGCGCGACCTCGACCCTCTGGACCAGCTCACCGGGCTGGAGGAGCTGATGCCGCAGCGCGAGGAGACACAGCGCGAGCGGGCCGAGCGGCTGGCTGCCGAGCGCACCGAGTACGCGCACGTCATCGTCGACGAGGCGCAGGACCTCACGCCCATGCAGTGGCGGATGGTCGGCCGTCGTGGCCGGCACGCCACCTGGACGGTCGTCGGCGACCCTGCCCAGTCGTCCTGGTCCTCGCCGGAAGAGGCGGCCGAGGCCCGTGACGAGGCGCTGGGCAGCCGCCCGCGCCGCCGCTTCGAGCTGACCGTCAACTACCGCAACCCGGCCGAGATCGCGGAGCTGGCCGCCACCGTGCTCCACCTGGCGATGCCGGGCATGCGCTCGCCCTCCGCCGTCCGCTCCACCGGAGTGCGGCCGCGCTTCGCGGTCGTACCGGACGGCGGCGACCTCGCGGACTCCGTGCGGGCGGAGGCGGAGCGGCTGCTGGAGCAGGTGGAGGGCACGGTCGGCGTCGTCGTCGCCATGAACCGGCGGGAGCAGGCCGCCCGCTGGCTGGCCGGACTGGGCGAGCGAGTCGTGGCGCTCGGCTCGCTGGAGGCGAAGGGCCTGGAGTACGACGCGACGGTCGTCGTCTCCCCGGCGGAGATCGCCGACGAGAGCCCGGCCGGTCTGCGGGTGCTGTACGTGGCGCTCACCCGGGCCACGCAGCAGCTCACGGTGGTCTCCGGGCGTCGTGACCAGCCGGACGCGCGGGGCGTACCGGAGCTGCTGCGGGACTGAGCAGGGTCGAGCGGGACTGAGCAGGGCTGAGCGGGGCTGAGCGGGGCGTTCGGCGGCCGTCGTCGCGGCTCTCCGGCGGGCCGCCCCGGAGCCGGTGCCGAAGTCGGCCCGTGATGCGGGAATCACTTCCCGGGGCGGTGCGTTAGCCTGGATACGGCACCGGCTCGATCCAAGCCCCCGGGCCCAACCTTCGTCCCTTAGAGGGACCACTTGCCGCGAGGCGAGCATGGCGGGTCGGTGCCACCCAACTCGCGCGGAAGAGGCCCGCGTCACCTGGACAGGTGACGCGGGCCTCTTCAGTTTCCGGTCACTTTCTCGTATGGTGGAAAACAGTTTCCGAAAACAATATGACCGCATTACCTGCTACCGGCGGGTAGGTGTCACCATCTTCACAGCGCTGCCGGGCCTCAGGTGCGGTACCGCACAGCAATGAAGCTAGGGAAAGCAGAGGAACCCGGTCATGGCAACGGCGCCCAGCGTCTCGTACTCGATGACGGTCCGACTGGAGGTGCCCGCGAGCGGAACCGCGGTCTCCCAGCTCACCACGGCCGTGGAGTCCTCCGGCGGTTCCGTAACCGGCCTCGACGTGACCGCGTCCGGCCACGAGAAGCTGCGGATCGACGTCACGATCGCCGCCAGCTCCACCGCGCACGCCGACGAGATCGTCGAGGGCCTGCGCGACATCGAGGGCGTCGTCCTCGGCAAGGTCTCCGACCGTACGTTCCTGATGCACCTCGGCGGCAAGATCGAGATGGCGTCCAAGCACCCCATCCGCAACCGTGACGACCTCTCGATGATCTACACCCCTGGTGTGGCGCGGGTCTGCATGGCGATCGCGGAGAACCCCGAGGACGCCCGCCGCCTGACCATCAAGCGCAACTCCGTTGCAGTGGTGACCGACGGCTCCGCCGTGCTGGGCCTCGGCAACATCGGCCCCAAGGCCGCGCTGCCCGTCATGGAGGGCAAGGCGGCCCTCTTCAAGCGCTTCGCCGGCATCGACGCCTGGCCGCTGTGCCTGGACACCCAGGACACCGACGCCATCGTCGAGATCGTCAAGGCGATCGCCCCCGGCTTCGCGGGCATCAACCTCGAGGACATCTCCGCGCCCCGCTGCTTCGAGATCGAGGCACGCCTGCGCGAGGCCCTCGACATCCCCGTCTTCCACGACGACCAGCACGGTACGGCGATCGTCGTCCTCGCCTCCCTGACCAACGCGCTGCGCGTGGTGGGCAAGGGGATCGGCGACGTACGGGTGGTCATGTCCGGCGCCGGCGCGGCCGGTACGGCCATCCTCAAGCTCCTCATCGCGGCGGGCGTCAAGCACGCCGTCGTCGCCGACATCCACGGCGTGGTGCACGCGGGCCGCGCCGACCTGGTGGACGCCACCCCCGACTCGCCGCTGCGGTGGATCGCCGACAACACCAACCCCGAGGGTGTCACCGGCACGCTCAAGGAGTCGGTCGTCGGAGCGGACGTCTTCATCGGCGTCTCCGCGCCCAACGTGCTCGGCGCGGACGACGTCGCGGCCATGGCCGACGACGCGATCGTGTTCGCGCTCGCGAACCCTGACCCCGAGGTCGACCCGGCAATCGCCCGGCAGACGGCGGCAGTTGTGGCCACCGGCCGCTCGGACTTCCCCAACCAGATCAACAACGTGCTGGTCTTCCCCGGCGTGTTCCGCGGCCTGCTGGACGCCCAGTCCCGCACCGTCAACACCGAGATGATGCTCGCGGCCGCGGCCGCGCTCGCGGACGTCGTCACCGAGGACGAACTCAACCCGAACTACATCATCCCCTCGGTCTTCAACGACAAGGTCGCCGGAGCCGTCGCGGGAGCCGTCAGGGACGCAGCGAAGGCCGCCGGCCCGACTGTGACAGGCCCCACGTCCCACTGACATACGGCGCGTCGCGGGTCGCGGGGTTGCAAACCCCCCTTTAGGGTGGCGGATCAGGGAGCACGCGGCCCCGGCATGCCCGCCCCGACGAGTCTCGAGGGAGTCGACGGAACGTCACCACGACGAGGCAGTGGTGGCCTTCGTGTGACTCCGGAGGGTGCCGGATTGGCTTTCCCGCCGCTGGTGGGGGCAGGATGCTTCCCCGAGGACCTGCGTCCTGGGGGAAGCCCCGCGGGCGCGGAGGGGTCTGACAGCAGACCCGGGTCCGGGGACTGTCCGAGGGCCCTGGCAGCATCGGCTTCGATCCACGCCTCACAGGCAAGAAGAACACGGGAGTAACAAAATGAACCGCAGTGAGCTGGTGGCCGCGCTGGCCGACCGCGCCGAGGTGACCCGCAAGGACGCCGACGCCGTTCTGGCCGCTCTCGCCGAGACCGTCGGCGAGGTCGTCGCCAAGGGCGACGAGAAGGTCACCATCCCCGGCTTCCTGACCTTCGAGCGCACCCACCGTGCCGCTCGCACCGCTCGGAACCCGCAGACCGGCGACCCGATCCAGATCCCGGCCGGCTACAGCGTGAAGGTCTCCGCGGGCTCGAAGCTCAAGGAAGCCGCCAAGGGCAAGTAAGGCCTTCGGCAGCGTGAGGGCGGCCACCCGGGTCCGGGTGGCCGCCCTTCTGCGTGTACGGGGCGCGGAGGGCGCGTCACGCGCCTGCGGCGGGCTGTTCCCCACCCCGCCCCTTCCCGTAACCGGGGGCTCCGCCCCCCCCGGACCCCCGCGCCTCAATCGCCGGCGAGGCTGATTTCGCGGAGCGCGGTACCGGGTCCGGGCGGAGCCCGGTTACGGGAACGGCGACGGCCCCCGCGGATGTGCTCCGTGGGGGCCGTCGGCGTCGTAGGGGCCGTCAGACGATCGGGCCCCCGGGCAGTTCCACCTTCGCGCCGAGCTTCTCGAGCTTCTCCATGAAGTTCTCGTAGCCTCGGTTGATCAGGTCGATCCCGTGCACCCGGCTCGTCCCCTGCGCGGCCAGTGCCGCGATCAGGTACGAGAAGCCGCCGCGCAGGTCGGGGATGACCAGGTCCGCGCCCTGGAGCTTGGTCGGGCCGGAGACGACCGCGGAGTGCAGGAAGTTGCGCTGGCCGAAGCGGCAGTGCGAGCCGCCGAGGCATTCCCGGTACAGCTGGATGTGCGCGCCCATCTGGTTCAGCGCGGACGTGAAGCCGAGCCGGGACTCGTACACCGTCTCGTGGACGATCGACAGCCCCGTCGCCTGCGTGAGGGCGACCACCAGCGGCTGCTGCCAGTCGGTCTGGAAACCGGGGTGGACGTCCGTCTCGAGCGCGATGGACTTGAGCCGGCCGCCGGGGTGCCAGAAGCGGATGCCCTCGTCGTCGATCTTGAAGGCGCCACCGACCTTCCGGTACGTGTTGAGGAACGTCATCATCGAGCGCTGCTGGGCACCGCGCACGTAGATGTCGCCTTCGGTGGCCAGCGCCGCCGACGCCCAGGACGCCGCCTCCAAGCGGTCCGGGAGGGCACGGTGGGTGTAGCCGCCGAGCTTGTCGACACCGGTGATCCGGATGGTCCGGTCGGTGTCCATGGAGATGATCGCGCCCATCTTCTGCAGTACGCAGATGAGGTCCTCGATCTCCGGCTCCACCGCGGCGTTGGTCAGCTCGGTGACGCCCTCGGCGAGCACGGCCGTGAGCAGCACCTGCTCGGTCGAGCCGACCGACGGGTACGGCAGTCGGATCTTCGTGCCGCGCAGCCGCTGCGGGGCCTCCAGGTACTGTCCGTCCGCGCGCTTCTCGATCGTCGCGCCGAACTGGCGCAGCACGTCGAAGTGGAAGTCGATGGGCCGGCCGCCGATGTCGCAGCCCCCGAGGCCGGGGATGAAGGCGTGGCCGAGGCGGTGCAGCAACGGGCCGCAGAAGAGGATCGGAATGCGCGACGAGCCCGCGTGGGCATCGATGTCGGCGACGTTCGCGCTCTCGACGTACGTCGGGTCGAGGACGAGCTCGCCCGGCTCCTCACCGGGGCGGACCGTCACCCCGTGCAGCTGCAGCAGCCCGCGTACGACTCTGACGTCACGGATGTCCGGCACGTTGCGCAGCCGGCTCGGTTCGCTGCCGAGCAGGGCCGCGACCATCGCCTTGGGCACGAGGTTCTTCGCGCCGCGGACGCGGATCTCGCCCTCGAGCGGGGTTCCGCCGTGGACAAGCAGTACATCGTCAGTGCCGGTCATGAATCTCGCGTTCCGGAAGTGGTCCCCCAGGCAGAGCCAGGAGGAGTGTCGGACGGGGGGCCAGAGGAAAGGGTAAGGGGGCAGAGCCCCTAAGTTGTAAGCCCGCGGACCGTTCTCGGACGTAATGAATCGGGCACAATACGCTCCGTCCGCCGGGCCTCGCGCACGGTCACCGTCCCACCCTTCGGACACCTGTCCGGGGCTCCGCCCTCTGAGCTGCGCCCATCGTCCGGGCGGCAGCGAGTGGGCCGCTCGGGCTCCGCGAAGGGGAAAGATGCGGGATCATGTCTGGCATGACCGAGGTGTCCTCGCTCACAGGGCGGCTGCTCGTCGCCGCGCCCGCCCTGGCGGACCCGAACTTCGACCGGGCGGTGGTCCTGCTGCTCGATCACGACGACGAGGGTTCCCTCGGCGTGATCCTCAACAGGCCGACCCCGGTGGTCGTGGAGGACATCCTGGAGTCGTGGGCGGCGCTGGCAGGTGAGCCGGGTGTCGTATTCCAGGGCGGCCCTGTCGCCCTGGACTCCGCCCTCGGCGTCGCCGTGATCCCCGGCGACGAGGGCCCTCTCGGCTGGCGTCGGGTGTACGGCGCGATCGGCCTCGTCGACCTGGAGGCGCCCCCCGAACTGCTCGGCGGCGCCCTCGGCTCCCTGCGGATCTTCGCCGGGTACGCGGGCTGGGGTCCGGGTCAGCTGGAGGACGAGCTGCAGGACGGTGCCTGGTACGTCGTCGAGTCGGAGCCGGGGGACGTGTCCTCGCCCGCGCCGGAGAGCCTGTGGCGCTCGGTGCTGCGGCGCCAGCGCAACGAGCTGGCCATGTTCGCCACGTATCCCGACGACCCGAGCATGAACTGACCCGCCCGGGGCAAGACGGACAGGGCCTTGCTCCCGTAGAGACCGCGCGATGAGTACCCTTGGAGCCCATGAGCACTCTTGAGCCCGAGCGCGGGACAGGCACGGGGACCCTCGTAGAGCCGACACCACAGGTGTCGCACGGCGACGGCGACCACGAGCGCTTCGCCCATTACGTCCAGAAGGACAAGATCATGGCGAGCGCCCTCGACGGCACTCCCGTGGTGGCACTGTGCGGGAAGGTCTGGGTGCCGGGGCGTGACCCCAAGAAGTACCCGGTCTGCCCCATGTGCAAGGAGATCTACGAGTCCATGGGCGCCGGTGGCGACAAGGACAAGGGCAAGAGCGGCAGCGGCAAGGACAAGAAGTAGCTCCTCGCCCCCCAGCCCGTACAACGGCCCCCGGGACGCGCTTCGGCGCGCCCGGGGGCCGTTCGCGTGCGGTGCGCCGTTGCACAGGGTGCTTCCTCCGGTCACAGAGTGGTTGAGACCTCTCGCGTCCCTCTTGTACGGCCGTTCAGGCGGGCCTAGCCTCCTGCGTGTTGTGCATGGCGAAACACCCGTTGCGTATGCTGCAACGCTCACTTCGTAGGGGATCACGCATGAAGCTCGTCTCCAGAGTCGCCGCCACCGCCGCGGCCCTCGCACTGGCCGGCCTCACCGCCACCGCCTGTGCCCCGCAGACCTCCGGCAACAGCGCCCAGCAGGACGACAAGAGCGGCACGCTGCGGGTCTGGCTGTTCCAGGAGGTCCACAACAAGCCCAAGGAGCAGGTCGTCGACGCGGCGGTCGCCGCGTTCGAGAAGGCGCACAAGGGCGCCGAGGTCGAGATCGAGTACATACCGGTCGAGAGCCGGGCCCAGAGGATCAAGGCGGCGTTCAACGACCCCAAGAGCGCCCCCGACCTGATCGAGTACGGCAACACCGACACCGCCGGCTACGTCAAGGACGGCGGACTCGCCGACGTGACCACCGAGTTCGGCGCCTGGGACGAGGCCAAGGACACCGACCCGACCGCACGGCAGTCCGTCACGGTCGACGGAAAGGTCTACGGAGCGCCTCTCTTCGTCGGCGTCCGCGCGCTCTACTACCGCACCGACGTCTTCAAGGACCTCGGCATCGCGGTGCCCAGGACCCAGGACGAGCTCATCGCCACCGCGAAGAAGATCCACAAGGAGAAGCCGGACCTCTACGGTCTCGCCGTGGGCGGCGCCTACACCTACGGCGCGATGCCGTTCATCTGGGCCAACGGCGGCGAACTGGCACAGGAGAACGGCGGCTCCTACGAGTCCGCCATCGACAGCGCCGCCGCGCAGAAGGGCATCAAGGCGTACACGTCCCTCTTCGGCGACGACAACTGCCCGGCCGCCAAGTGCGCCGCCATGGGCGGCAACGCCGTCATCACCGCCTTCGCCGCCGGCAACGCGGCCATGGCGATCGGCGGCGACTTCAGCCATCAGGCCGTCGAGTCCGGCGCGGTCAAGGGCAGGTACGCGGTCGTACCGCTGCCGGGGCTGAAGGCCGGTGAGATCGCCCCGGCGTTCGCGGGCGGCAACAACATCGGCGTGCTCAAGAGCAGCTCGCACCGCACCCTGGCGGTGGACCTGATGAAGCGGCTCGCGGGCAAGGAGTCCCAGGGCAAGCTCTTCGACGCGATGGGCTTCCTGCCCACGTACACCGATGTGCGCGCGGAGGCGGCGAAGAAGCAGCCGTTCGTCGCGCCCTTCATCCGGACCCTCGGCGCCGGCGCCAAGTTCGTCCCGGCCTCGCCCGCCTGGGGCCGGATCGACGCCTCGCTCGTCCTGCCGACCATGTTCCAGGAGATCATCAGCGGCAAGAAGGACGTGGCCGCGGCCTCGAGCGACGCCGCCGACAAGATGGACGCCGCGTTCACCGACGCGGGCTGAGCCCATGGCCCACAAGACCGCGGCGGAGCCGGCCGTGGCCCCCGCGGGGACCGCGGCCCGCCCGCAGGACACGACCGCGCCCCCGGCCGGGCCCGCACGGCGCAGCGGGGCCTGGACACCCTGGCTCTATCTCGCACCCGCCCTGGTGGTGCTCGCCGGGCTGCTCGTCTACCCGATCTACCAACTCGGCCTGATCTCCTTCCTCGAATACACGCAGGCACAGGTCAGCGGCGGTGAACCGACCACCTTCCAGGGCCTCGGCAACTACCGGACACTCCTCGCCGACAGCCAGTTCTGGCAGGTGCTCCTCGCCACGGTGCTCTTCGCGGCCGCGTGCGTGGTCTCCACGCTCGCCGTCGGCTGCGCGCTGGCCGTGCTGCTGACCCGCGTACGCGCCCTGCCGCGGCTCGCGCTGATGATGGCGGCGCTCGGCGCCTGGGCGACCCCGGCCATCACCGGCTCCACCGTGTGGGTCTTCCTCTTCGACCCCGACTACGGCCCCGTCAACCGGATGCTGGGACTGGGCGACTTCTCCTGGACGTACGGACGCCTCAGCGCCTTCGCGCTCGTCCTGTTCGAAGTCGTGTGGTGCTCGTTCCCGTTCGTGATGGTGACCGTGTACGCGGGCATCAAGGCCATTCCGGGAGAGGTGCTCGAGGCGGCCTCGCTGGACGGCGCCTCACCATGGCGCATCTGGCGGTCCGTCATGGCGCCGATCCTGCGGCCCATTCTCGTGGTGGTCACCATCCAGTCGGTCATCTGGGACTTCAAGGTCTTCACCCAGATCTATGTGATGACGAACGGCGGAGGCATCGCCGGCCAGAATCTCGTGCTCAATGTGTACGCCTATCAGAAGGCCTTCGCGTCCTCCCAGTACAGCCTGGGCTCCGCGATCGGCGTCGTCATGCTGCTGATTCTGCTGGCGGTCACGCTCGTGTATCTGCGGCTGCTGCGCCGTGAGGGAGAAGAGATATGAGCCTGATTCCCACGTCGCTGAGGGTGCGGCGCCCCGGGCGGCTGCTGGCGGAGGCCACGGCGCTGGTCATCGCGATCGTCGTCGCCTTCCCGCTGTACTGGATGGTCCTCTCCGCCTTCAAACCCGCCGGGGAGATCCAGTCGACGGACTCGAAGCCGTGGACGCTTTCCCCGTCGCTTGACTCGTTCCGGCGGGTCTTCCAACAGGAGGAATTCGGCCGGTATTTCGTCAACAGCCTGATCGTCGCCGGCACGGTCGTCGTCGCCTCCGCGCTGATCGCCTTCCTGGCCGCCACCGCGGTCACCCGGTTCCGTTTCAGGTTCCGTACGACGCTGCTCATCATGTTCCTGGTGGCACAGATGGTCCCGATCGAGGCGCTGACGATTCCGCTGTTCTTCCTGATGCGCGACTTCGGGCAGCTCAACACCCTCGGCTCGCTGATCCTGCCGCACATCGCCTTCTCGCTGCCGTTCGCGATCTGGATGCTGCGCGGCTTCGTCAAGGCCGTTCCGGAGGCGCTGGAGGAGGCGGCGTACATCGACGGAGCGAGCCGCGCGCGCTTCCTGTGGCAGATCCTCTTCCCGCTGGTCCTCCCCGGCCTGGTGGCGACGAGCGTGTTCTCGTTCATCTCGACCTGGAACGACTTCCTGTTCGCCAAGTCGTTCATCATCAGCGACACTTCGCAGTCGACCCTGCCGATGGCGCTGCTGGTCTTCTTCAAGCCCGACGAGAACGACTGGGGCGGAATCATGGCGGGATCGACGGTGATGACCGTGCCGGTCCTGGTCTTCTTCGTACTCGTACAGCGACGTCTGGTCTCCGGGCTGGGCGGCGCGGTGAAGGACTGACCGTGAGGGCGCCCCGCGCCCGCGTACCCGGGGCCGCCGGGCCCCTGGCAGGCCGGCGTCGTGCCGTGCCCGCCGTGGTCGACCGACTCGAAAGGCGGACCTGATGGATGTCCTCCCCCTGCCGCGCAGCGGCAAGACACGCGACGGCGCAGTCGTGCTCGACGGGTCCACCGTCATCGACGCGGGCCCCGGCACCGAAGGCGCCGAGCGCCGGTTGCGCGCCGACCTGGGCGCGGCGACAGGGCTGCCGCTGGCGCCCGGCGCCGGTGACGACGGGCGGACGATACGGCTGCGCGTCGATACCGCGGACGCCGGGCACCTCGGCCCCGAGGGCTACAAGCTGTGCGTCGACGGCGACGGCATCACCGTCCACGGCGGCGGGGCCGCCGGCGTGTTCTGGGGCGTGCAGACGCTCCGTCAGCTCCTGGGGCCCGATGCGTACCGCAGGGCGCCCGTGGCGACGGACCGGCGCTGGGAGGTGCCGTACACCGTCATCGAGGACGCGCCCCGGTTCTCCTGGCGCGGCCTCATGCTCGACGTGTCACGGCACTTCATGCCCAAGGAGGGCGTGCTGCGCTACCTCGACCTGCTCGCCGCGCACAAGCTCAACGTCTTCCACTTCCACCTCACCGACGACCAGGGCTGGCGCATCGAGATCAAGCGCCACCCGAGGCTCACCGAGGTGGGCGCCTGGAGGTCGCGGACGAAATACGGACACCGGGCCTCACCGCTCTGGGACGAGGCCCCCCACGGCGGTTACTACACCCAGGACGACATCCGGGAGATCGTCGCCTACGCCGCCGAACGGCACATCACCGTCGTCCCCGAGATCGACGTCCCCGGGCACTCGCAGGCCGCCATCGCCGCGTATCCGGAACTGGGCAACACCGACGTCATCGACACGACCTCCCTGACCGTCTGGGACAACTGGGGCATCACCCCCAACGTACTCGCCCCCACCGACAGCACCCTCCGCTTCTACGAGGGCGTGCTCGAGGAGGTCCTCGACCTCTTCCCGTCCGAGTTCGTGCACATCGGCGGCGACGAGTGCCCCAAGGACCAGTGGAAGGTGTCGGCCGCCGCCCAGGCACGCATCAAGGAACTCGGCCTGGCCGACGAGGACGAGCTCCAGTCGTGGTTCATCAGGCACTTCGACCGTTGGCTCGCGGACCGCGGCCGCCGCCTCATCGGCTGGGACGAGATCCTCGAAGGAGGCCTGGCGCCCGGCGCGGCCGTCTCCTCCTGGCGCGGATACCAGGGGGGCATCGCCGCCGCGGAGGCCGGCCACGACGTCGTCATGTGCCCGGAGCAGCAGGTCTACCTGGACCACCGGCAGGCCGCCGGCGACGACGAGCCCATGCCCATCGGCTACGTGCGCACCCTCGAGGACGTCTACCGCTTCGAGCCCGTACCGCCGGCGCTCTCCCCGGAAGCCGCCCGGCACGTACTGGGCACCCAGGCGAACGTCTGGACCGAGGTGATGCAGGACAGTGGCCGCGTCGACTACCAGGTCTTCCCGCGGCTCGCCGCGTTCGCCGAGGTCGCCTGGTCCACGCTGCCCCCGTCGACGGAGCGCGACTTCGCCGATTTCGAGCGCCGAATGACCGTCCACTACGCCCGCCTTGACGCGCTCGGCGTCCACTACCGGCCCCCCGGCGGCCCGTTGCCGTGGCAGCGGCGCCCCGGCGTCGCCGGACGTCCGATCGACGGTGTGCCCCCGAACGTGTGAGCCCGGCCGGAGGCCGCCTCCCGGCGGTCCCGGCCCTGAGACGGTAGGAGGGTGGCACGGCAAGGAGAAAGGCGTACAAGCGCCGCTGAAGAACGGCATTCCGCCCGTGGCGGTACGGGAGTACGAAACCGGACGATTGTCGCGGGCCCGCACTTGTGGGGGCGGATGCACCCTTCGCGGACCCTCCCGTCGGTCCGCCCGGAAGATGTGCCAGAGTTGCCACGTCCGGCCTGTGAGCACGTACGGTACGGCAACACAGGCGGGACAGCCGGGACACCGGGAAGGGGCAGCTTGGTGACCACGCACGCACCGCGAACGGCACAGTCGGTGACGCTGCCGGCCTCGCTCGACGAGGCCGTGGCGGCGCTCAGCGCCATGCCCGCCGCCGTCCCCGTCGCGGGCGGCACCGACCTCATGGCCGCGGTCAACAAGGGCCAGCTCCGCCCCGCGGGCCTCGTCGGCCTCGGCCGCATCAGCGAGATCCGCGGCTGGCGCTACCAGGACGGGCACGCCCTGCTCGGCGCCGGCCTCACCCACGCCCGGATGGGCCGGCCCGACTTCGCCGCCCTCATCCCCGCGCTCGCCGCGTCCGCGCGTGCGGCCGGGCCGCCCCAGATCCGCAACGCGGGCACGCTCGGCGGCAACATCGCCAGCTCCGCGCCCACCGGCGACAGCCTGCCGGTGCTGGCCGCGCTCGAGGCCGACCTCGTGATCGCGGGCCCGGGCGGTGCCCGCCGCGAGATCCCCGTGTCGCACCTGCTGGCCGGCCGGGAGATGCTCGGCCCGGCCGAGCTGATCGGCTTCGTACGCGTACCCCTCCTGCACGCCCCGCAGGTCTTCCTGAAGGCGACCGGCCGCACCGGCCCCGGCCGCGCCACGGCCTCCGTGGCCCTCGTCCTCGACCCGGCCCGGCGCGGTGTGCGCTGCGCGGTGGGCGCCATCGCGCCCATGCCGCTGCGGCCGCTCGAGGCCGAGCGGTGGATCGGTTCGCTCATCGACTGGGACGGCGAGCGGGGCCTCGAGGGTGAGGCGCTGACCGCGTTCGGTGAGTACGTCGCCGCGGCGTGCATCCCCGACCCGGCGCCGGCGCCCGAGGGCGAGGAGCAACCGGTGCTGTCGCCGGCCGTACTGCATCTGCGGCGCACCGTCGCCGCGCTGGCCCGACGGGCACTGGGGAGGGCGCTGTCGTGAGCAACGAGAACAACCCGCACGGCCTTCCGCCGGAGTTCCAGGAGCTCCCGGAGGGCTTCGAGCCGGATCGCCGCGGCGACCGGTACGAGGGTCAGGACCAGCAGGACCCCTACGGCCGGCAGCAGGGCCAGGGGGGACCGTACGGGCAGCACGGTGACGGCGAGCCGTACGGGCAGCACGGTGACGCGGAGCCGTACGAGCAGTACGAACAAGGCGAGTCGTACGGGCAGTACGAGCAGCAGCCCTACGGGCAGCACGAGCACGGGGAGGCGTACGGCCGGCACGAGCCGCCGCAGGGTTCCTACGGTGATTCGTACGGCTCGTACGAGGACCAGGGCGGCGGCTGGCGGCCCACGCCGCAGGGCGGCGAGTACGACGCCGAGGCCACGGCCTTCTTCCAGCTGCCCCAGGAGTTCACCACCTCCGACGCCGCCCCGCTCGAGGCGCCGGGGCACGGCTACGTACCGCCGATGATCAGGCCGCTGACGCCCCTCGCGGGGACGGACCCGACGGCGCCCGGCGGCTGGGCGACGCCGTGGCCGGAGCCTGCCGGGCAGGGGGCGGGCGGCGAGTCCGACGCGAACACGAACGTGAATGTGAACGAGACGGGGCAGTGGGCCTTCCGCGAGTCCCAGGACGTTCACGAGGCGCACAACGCCCATGACGCCCACGACGCCCACGGGTTCCGGGATGCGCACGATGCGCAGGATGCCCCGAATGTGCGTGATATGCGTGATGCGCGCGAGGCCTATGAGGTGCGTGAGTCCGCGGAGTTCGGGGAGTCCCGGGCGCTGCAGGGGTCCCCGTCGGCCCAAGGGCCCCAGGGGGCCCCGCACTTCCCGGAGTTCCCACAGTTCTCGGAGTTCGCGGAGGCGCACGAGGCGGAGCCCGCCGCGGCGTCCGACTCCGACTCCGACTCCGACTCCGGCGAGTTCCCGCTTCCGCCCGGTGCCGACGCTCCCTGGGCGGGTACGACCCCGTCCGCGACGCTCCCCGGAGGTGCGCCCGCGCCTTGGGCGACGCTGCCGGGCGGCGCCTCCGCGCCGTGGGCGGCGGACGAGTCGCAGCGTCCGGAGGAGCCTGCCGGGTCCGTGCCGGAGCCGGTAATCTCCGAGCCGGCCGCCGAAGGGGACGCGGCGGCGGCCGAGCGTGCCGAGCCCGCCGCCATGGTGCGGGAACCCGCCGAGAGGTCTGCCGGTCCTGAATCCCGGCCCGAGCCCGGATCCCGGTCCGAATCCGGGCCCGAGCCCGAGCCGGCGGCCGGACCCCAGGCCGAAGCGAAGCCCGAGGCCCACACCGACACCGAGGGCGAGGCCGTGCCGGCCGACCCCGCCCCTGCCGCCGCGGCCGTGCCGCCCGCCGGGACCGAGGAGCACCCGCCCACCTCGTACGTCCTGCGCGTCAACGGCACCGACCGCCCGGTCAGCGACGCCTGGATAGGCGAGTCCCTGCTCTACGTCCTGCGCGAGCGCCTCGGCCTCGCCGGCGCCAAGGACGGCTGCTCCCAGGGCGAGTGCGGCGCCTGCAACGTGCAGGTCGACGGCCGGCTCGTCGCCTCCTGCCTGGTCCCCGCGGCGACCGCCGCGGGCTCCGAGGTGCGTACGGTCGAAGGCCTCGCCGCCGACGGCGAACCCTCCGACGTCCAGCGGGCGCTGGCGGCGTGCGGCGCCGTCCAGTGCGGCTTCTGCATCCCCGGCATGGCGATGACCGTCCACGACCTCCTCGAGGGCAACCACGCCCCCACGGAACTGGAGACCCGCCAGGCCCTGTGCGGCAACCTCTGCCGCTGCTCCGGCTACCGCGGTGTCCTCGACGCCGTGCGCGAGGTGGTCGCCGAACGCGCGGCGAGCGCCACCGCCGCCGCCGAGGAGGCGGAGGCCGGTGACGAAGCCCGCATCCCCCACCAGGCGGCGCCCGGCGCAGGTAGTGTGCAGATTCACCCGCACGACGGAGGCATGGCGTGAGCAACGACGCGGCCACCACTGCGATGCCGCAGCCGGTCGACAGTCCCCGGCCGGAGGCTCCTGCCCACGGCCTCGGCGCGTCGCTCCCCGCCGCCGACACCCGTGCCAAGAGCGAGGGCACGTTCCCCTACGCCTCCGACCTGTGGGCGGAGGGCCTGCTGTGGGCCGCGCTGCTGCGCTCGCCGCACCCGCACGCCCGCATCGTGTCCGTGGACACGTCCGCGGCCGTCGAGATGCCGGGCGTACACGCGGTGATCACCCACCAGGACATCCCCGGGGACGGCGCGTACGGCAGGCGCATCGCCGACCGGCCCGTCTTCGCGTCGGAGATCGTCCGCCACCACGGCGAGGCGATCGCCGCGGTCGCCGCCGACCACCCCGACACGGCCCGTCTCGCCGCGGCGGCCATCGCGGTGGAGTACGAGGTCCTCGATCCGGTCACCGACCCCGAGAAGGCCTTCGCCGCCGAACCGCTGCACCCCGACGGCAACCTCATCCGCCACATCCCGCTCCGCTACGGAGACCCGGACGTGACGGGCGAGGTGATCGTCGAGGGCCTGTACCGCATCGGCCGCCAGGACCCGGCCCCCATCGGCGCCGAGGCCGGCCTCGCGGTGCCCCGCCCCGACGGCGGCGTCGAGCTCTACGTGGCCTCCACCGACCCGCACACGGACCGCGACCTCGCCGCGTCCTGCTTCGGCCTCGAACCGGAACGCGTCAAGGTCGTCGTCACCGGCGTACCGGGTGCGACGGGCGACCGCGAGGACCCGGGCTTCCAGCTCCCCCTCGGCCTGCTCGCACTTCGTACCGGCTGCCCGGTCAAACTCGCCGCCACCCGCGAGGAGTCCTTCCTCGGCCACGCCCACCGCCACCCGACGCTGCTGCGCTACCGGCACCACGCGGACGCGGAGGGCCACCTCGTCAAGGTCGAGGCGCAGCTGCTGCTCGACGCCGGCGCGTACGCCGACGCCTCCTCCGAGTCGCTGGCCGCCGCCGTCGCGTTCGCCTGCGGTCCGTACGTCGTCCCGCACGCCCACATCGAGGGCTGGGCGGTGCGCACGAACAACCCGCCCTCCGGACATGTACGGGGCGAGGGAGCGATGCAGGTCTGCGCCGCGTACGAGGCGCAGATGGACAAGCTCGCCGCGAAACTCGGCCTGGACCAGACCGAGATCCGCCTGCGCAACGTCCTCGCCACCGGTGACATCCTGCCCACCGGACAGACCGTCACCTGCCCGGCCCCGGTCGCCGAACTGCTCGAGGCCGTACGTGACTTCCCGCTGCCGCCCCTCCCCAAGGACTCCCCGGAGGACGACTGGCTCCTCCCGGGTGGGCCCGAAGGAGCCGGCGAACCGGGCGCGGTACGCCGCGGCGTCGGTTACGCCCTCGGCATGGTCCACATGCTCGGCGCGGAAGGCACCGACGAGGTCTCCACGGCCACGGTCAAGGTCCACGACGGAGTCGCCACGGTCATCTGCGCGGCGGTCGAGACCGGCTCCGGATTCACGACGCTCGCCCGCCAGATCGTCCAGGAGACCCTGGGCCTCGACGACGTCCGCGTCGCCTCCGTCGACACCGACCAGCCCCCGGCCGGGCCGGCCGCCCACGGCCGTCACACCTGGGTGTCGGGCGGCGCGGTCGAACGCGCCGCGAAGATGGTCCGCACGCAGCTCCTCCAGCCGCTGGCCCACAAGTTCGGCATGTCCACCGAACTGCTCCAGATCACCGACGGCAAGATCACGTCGTACGACGGTGTCCTGTCGACGACGGTCACCGAGGCGATGGACGGCAAGGAACTCTGGGCCACGGCCCAGTGCCGCCCCCACCCCACAGAGCCGCTCGACGAGTCGGGCCAGGGCGACGCCTTCGTCGGCCTGGCGTTCTGCGCGATCCGCGCGGTGGTGGACGTCGACATCGAACTGGGCTCGGTCCGCGTGGTCGAGATGGCGGTGGCCCAGGACGTCGGCCGCGTCCTCAACCCCGCGCAACTGGCCACCCGGATAGAGGCGGGCGTCACCCAGGGCGTCGGCGCGGCACTCACGGAGAACCTCCGTACGGCCCGCGGCGTGATCCGCCACCCCGACCTCACCGGCTACACCCTCCCGACAGCCCTGGACGCGCCGGACATCCGCATCGTGAAACTCGTCGAGGAACGCGACGTCGTGGCCCCCTTCGGCGCCAAGCCCGCGAGCGCCGCACCGGTGGTCACGTCCCCGGCCGCGGTCGCTTCCGCGGTCCGGGCGGCCACGGGCCGCCCGATCAACCGCCTGCCGATCCGGCCGCAGGCGGCGGTGGCTGTTCCGAACTCCTAGGCACGTGCTTGTGGAAGAAGTCCGACGTCGCTCTACCTGAGTTCGTAGCCGGCGACCGAGTCCTCACTCAGCGCGATGATCCTCGCGGGGGAACCGCGGAACGGGAGGAATCGTCCGGCCGGTGGGCACGGTGGGCACCGTGGGCACCTGTGCCGCGACCCGTCGACCACCCGCCGACCGGCCGGTCCCTCGACGCGGCGCGGCCGCCCCTCACGTCGAGGGGCGGCCGCGCGCAATGCCTCCGCAAAGGCCGTGACCGGATTCGAACCGGTGTAACTCGAGTTGCAGTCGAGCCCCTGAGCCACTCGGGCACACGGCCGTGTGTTCCAACTCCTCGACCGTACGGGGCCGGTGCGGCGGACCTCAACGGTCAGGTCCGCGCCGCAACACGACTGCCATACGCCGTTCATGGTCGTACGACGAAGGGACCAGTCCGGTCCCGCCGAACGACAGGGCCCAATGGCACTCTTGCCCCTTACTCTTGAGCGCATGACCGTCCCCCTCGAGCCGAGTGACGCCGATGTCGCTCCCCGCCCCGCGACAGCAGCCGGAGCCTTTGCCGACGACACGCGTGACCAGCGTGACCACAAGCGTGACCAGCGTGACGACGAGCGCGGCGGCCGGCACGACGATCCGCAGGCCGCCGAGCCGGCGGCCGAGCAGGTCGCCGCACAGGTCGCGGAGCAGGTCACCGCGCGGGGCGCCGAGCAGGACGGCAGCCATCACGGCTCGCACGACGACCGGCCGGACCTCAGGCACCAGCACCACGGCAAGCAAAGCGGTGTTCTCGGTCGTGAGCACCGGGCGCTCAGCATCGGCATCGTCGCCGTCGTCTTCCTGATCGCCTTCGAGGCCACCGCCGTCGGTACGGCCATGCCGGTCGCCGCCCGCGAACTGCACGGCATCCCGCTGTACGCCTTCGCCTTCTCCGCGTACTTCACCACCAGCCTCTTCGGCATGGTCGTCAGCGGGCAGTGGGCGGACCGCAAGGGCCCGCTCGGCGCGCTCGCGGGCGGGATGAGCGCCTTCGCGGCGGGGCTGATGCTGTCGGGCACCGCCGGCGTCATGTGGGTGTTCGTGCTCGGACGGGCCGTGCAGGGCCTGGGCGGCGGACTGGTCATCGTCGCGCTGTACGTCGTGGTCAGCCGCGCCTATCCCCGGCGGCTCCAGCCCGCGATCATGGCGGCGTTCGCGGCGAGCTGGGTGATCCCGTCCGTCGTCGGGCCGCTCGCCGCCGGGACGGTCACCGAGCAGCTCGGCTGGCGCTGGGTGTTCATCGGCATCCCCGCCCTGGTCGTCGTGCCGCTCGCGCTCGCGCTGCCCGCGATCCGGCGCACGGCCGCTGGGCCCGCCGACCCGTCCGCCCCCGTGGCGGCCTTCGACCGGCGCAGGATCCGGCTGGCCCTCGGCATCTCGATCGGCGCCGGTTTCCTCCAGTACGCCGGCCAGGACCTGCGCTGGCTCTCCCTGCTGCCCGCGGCCCTCGGCGCGGCGCTGCTCGTACCTTCCGCGCTCGGTCTGCTGCCGCGCGGGACGTACCGGGCGGCGCGCGGCCTGCCGTCCGTGGTCCTGCTGCGGGGCGTCGCGGCCGGGTCGTTCATCGCGGCCGAGTCCTTCGTCCCGCTGATGCTCGTCACCCAGCGTGGCCTCTCCCCGACCATGGCCGGCCTGTCGCTGGCGGTCGGCGGCGCGACCTGGGCGCTGGGCTCCTACGTCCAGTCCCGGCCGCAGACCGAGCCGTACCGGGAACGGCTGGTCGTGCTCGGCATGCTGCTGGTCGCGGCGGCCATCGCCACCGCGCCGAGCGTGCTGATCGAAGCGGTTCCGGTGTGGACCGTCGGGGTCGCCTGGGGCTTCGGGTGCTTCGGCATGGGGCTGGTGATCGGCTCGACCAGTGTGCTGCTGCTGAAGCTGTCCGCGCCCGAGGAGGCCGGCGCCAACTCGGCCGCGCTGCAGATCTCCGACGCCCTGTCGAACGTGCTGCTCCTCGCGGCGGGCGGCGCGGCGTTCGCCGCCCTCGGCGGCGGCGCGGTGGGCGCGGGCCACGCCGCGACCGACGGCGCCTCCGGCACCCACCCGGCGGCCTTCGCGGCGGTGTTCCTGCCGATGGCGGGGGTGGCGCTGGCGGGGGCGTGGGTGGCGACGCGGCTCAAGACGAAAACCGGGTGAACCATCCCGTACCGGGTTCGTGTGCTCGCGTACACCGTCCGGCTCGCCGACCCCGAGCGTCGGGCGCTCCACGATCCGGCTGGCGCGCGGGAGGCGACTCCCGAGGCACTGACGGGCGGTCAGCGCACCGGCAGCACCCGCTTGGTGTTGCTGTAACGGGCCAACCGTCAGGGGCAGTTCAACTCGCGTTGGGTGAAGGTGACCATTTTCTGCAGCAGGCCAGGCAGTGCGGCGCGCAACTCTTCCTTGTCCGGTGAACGGTCCGTGCTGACATATAGCTGGACGTACTTTCCGGGGTCGGAGGGTGACTTGGAGGGCTCACACACGATGTGTGTGCCGGCGCCGCTTGACCAGATGATGCCTCTCTCGCCGACACCGATGGGCTTGGGCTTGGCCACGTCCCAGGAAGACCAGTCGACCTGACGTTCGAAGTCGAGTCGGGTGGCCCGGACGCCCATTCCGTTGCGGCCGTCAATATCCACATTGCATGTGGCCGAGTCCGTTCTGTCGTCGTCGAAGATGAAGGGGTCCGAGAACATTGCGGCCTTCTTGCCCGTGGGCATGAGGGGGGTGATGTCACCGGCCGTGAATACGCCCCAGCAGATCCGCTCAGGGAGCTCCGGAACTGCCGCGCTGTCACCGTCCGAACAGGCGGCCGCCGTGAGCACGAGGGCGCTGATCAATGCGGCCGCACGTGTGCTGTTTCGGTGCATTCAGCTTCCCTTCGGGGCCGAACTGGCGACCAGATCACGGCCGATGGAGTGTGCAGCAGCAGTCTGAGTAGAGGCTGCTCCCCTGTACTCATCGATTTGGTCCCGTGTCAGGCCGGAGCCACGGGCGGCAGTCTCCACGGCGGATGCCGCCGTAGTCAGCGCACGCTTTGTGACGTCGGACTGTGGCTGTCCGTCACGGGCAATTCAGCTCTCGCTTGGCGAAGGTGACAAGCTGCCGAAGCAGACCCGGCAGTGCGGCCTGTAGCTTCTCTTTGTCCGGCGAACGGTCCGTGCTGATATGCATCTGGATGTATTTGCCGGGCTCAGGGGACTTGGGCTCTTCGCACGCAAGGTGAGTGCCGGCGCCACCTCGCCAGATGAGGCCCTTCTTGCCGACATCGATGGGCTGGGGCTTGGCCACGTCCCAGGAGGACCAGTCGACCTCATCCTCGAAGTCGAGGATCACTGCGTTGACCAGCATTCCGTGCCTACCGTCGATGTACAGGCTGCATGTGGCGGAGTCGCGTCTGTCCTCGTCGAAGACGAAGGCATCTGCATGCATTTCGGCCTTCTTGCCGACCGGCATGAGGGGGGCGATCTCATTTTCGGTGAACACGCCCCAGCAGATGCGCTCAGGGAGCTCCGGTACCGCCTCGGGTTCGCTGTTTGAACAACCTGTCATTGCCGCGAAAAGGAGAGCGCTGATGAGTGCGGCCAGTTCGCGGGTGCCGATTTGGGGCATCTAGCTTCCCTTCGGGGCCGAGCTGTCGACCAAGTCGCGACCGATGGAGTGTGCATTCGCCGTCTCTGAGGAGGCGACCCCCCGGTACTCCTTGATTTCTTCCGATGTGAGGCCGGACCCGCGGGCACCGGCGTCGACTGCGGACGCCGCTGCCCGCTTCGCCGCCGCTTCTGCGTCGACGTAGCCCCTGGCCGACTCGTGCCGAGACTCTTCGGCGTTGTCCTTCTTGGCGTTCTCCACGACGGACGCCGTGACGTCCTCCTTGATCCACGTCACCACGTCACCCGCTACCGGGAACATCTCCAGGTACTTGCCACCCAGGGCGTCGATGGTGCGATTCACCCATTTCGCGTTCTCCTCCAGGCCCTTGTCGTATTCCTCGGCCTCATGCGCCTTGGTGTCGTGGACGGCCTGTGCCCTGGCCTCGGTCATGATGCCCGCGATCTCGCCGCCGGGGTGGACGGCGTTCTGGATGGCGGCCTGGGTGTCGCCGTGGTCGTCCGGGTTGTGGAAGACGTCGGAAACGAGGGCCGTGGTGTACGCCTGCTGGGCGTTGGTGATCGCGCCGTAGGCCTGGGGGTCCTGGCCGACCGCGCCGAGGAACAGGGCCATCTCGTCCTTGCGGAATTCGGCCATGACCCCGAGCGGCTTCGCCTGGTTCGCGCCGTTCTCGGCGGTGGCCTGCAGGTCGGGCATGTACTCGGCTGCCATGTTGCCGAATTGCGGGGCCAGGCCGCTGAGCGGGCCCGGCATGTCGCCCGGCTTTGCTGCGACCAGCGTCGGGTCCGCGCCGATCTTCGACACGACCTGTTCCATCACATTGCCCATGGCTTCGGTGTGGTACACGGACGGCGCGTTCTCGTCGCCGGGTACACGTCCCGTGACCGCCGCCTCCAGGGCGTTGCCGATGGCGGTCTGGCCAGGGGTGGCCTCTCCGCCGACGATCGTGTCGTAGTAGTCGGCGGTCGGCTTCTTGTCGAGCATGTAGTCGACGAGGCCCTGCGCGTCCTTGCCCTCGATCGCGCCGTCCGACAGGGTGACGATGCCGTCCTTGTTGGTGTCCTCCCGGAGCGGCTCGTTGAAGAAGGCCGTCGACGCTTCCGGGTTGTGGCTCATGGCTTCCATGAGCCCGGTGAGTGGGTTGAAGCCCCGGCCGCCCTCATTGTCCAGATTGATGGACATGGATCGGTCGAGGGGCATGCTGTGGTCCCAGATTTCCGGGTTCTTCTTGTCCATGGCCACCATGTCGCGGCCCACCGAGGTGAGGAACTCCTTGTCGTACGTCCCTTCTCGCAGGAGAGCCCCCAACGCCTGGTAGCCGTACACCTTGATGCCCAGCCCGGTATTGCGCGACACGTCGATTTCCTCGCGGCCCGCCTTCATGAGCTGGGTCGTCCATGTGGCGTCGAGGTGGTTGGGAGTGGACGTCTGGGTGGCGAGACCGAGTATCGCGCCCATGTCGTTCTGAATGTTGCGCACCATCTTCACGCGGTCCTGGGCCTCTGCGGACGGGCCGAGTGACGTGGCGTTCAACGACATGTTCGCGTACGCCTCGAGGGTCCCTTCCGCACCGAGCTTCCGGAAGAAGGAGGCGGAGAACTCGGGATCGTTGCGGTTGTCGTCCAGAAGGTCTTCGAGATCCTTGAGGGCGGCCACGTTGCGCGCGGTGCCGCCGTCACCGGTGACCTTCTTCATGAGTTCCGCTGCCCGGTCGACCTGTTCCGCGTCGAGGCTCTTGTACTTGGGGGCGGTGAAGTTGTGGGCGTCCTTGACGTTGGCGGCGAGAGCGCGCTTCAGGGACTCGTCGGCGTCGGAGCAGTCCTCGACGATCCTGTCCACTTTCCGCTGCCAGGAAGCCACGGCTTCCTCCTGCTTCCGTACCGCTGCCTCGTACGCGGCGCGGTCGGTGTCGTGGCGTGCCGTCGCGTCGGTCTTCAGGTCCTGGCGGGGTCTGACCTTGCCGTTGGCGTCCACGTGGATGCCGGCGGCCGGCCCCTCCTCGTCCCGGATCCTCAACAGCGCGTCCCTGGCGGCCTTGAACGATGCGTGCGCATCCGCGAGCAGCAGCTTGATGCCCTTGGCCTGGGCCTCCGCGTCGTCGAACTCCTTGGCCGTCTTGGTGATGAACGGCTTCGTGACACCCGCGTTCAGGCCCCGCCAGTCGGCCTTGTCGGACTTGGCCTTCATGCCGTGCCGGGCTTCGTCCGCCAGCTTCTCCAGCTTGGTGAGCATCTCCGACCAGTCGTCGGCGGCTTCCTTGAACTTGGTGACGGGCGCGTCGACGACGTCCTCGTACTTCAGCACTGCGCTTCCCCCGGTGACTACTTGAAGTATTCGCTGATCTTGGAGACTGCGGTCAGGTTGCCGCCGATGTCGGCGTCGTCCTTCGCGTGCGCGGCCTTCGAATAGTCGAGGTGGTTGGAGATCTGCGCGCAGGCGTCGAGCAGGGTCCGCAGTTGGGAGTTCCAGCGGTCGTGGACCTTCAGCAGTTCCGCGCCGCTGGTGAAGTTCCCGTTCGTCAGCGCGATGGCCGCGTCGAACGTCGAGGCCCGGGCGTGGTCGCCGTCCCGTGCCAGCCGCCCGTGGAGGACGTATGCGTCGTGCCCGACCGCTCCGAGCTCGTCGGTGTTCACCTTCAGGTCCGCGGCGCCGTGGTGGGCACCGGCCTCCGGGTCGGCCATTTCGAGATCCTCCACTCCCCGTCGCCCCGGCCTCTTCGGCGATCGGGGTGTGACCGCAGCGTAACGGTGCGCTACAGGGTGATCGGCGTGTTCCGGTCGCCTCGCGAACCGCCTCGCGCGCCGCCTTGGCGGCGGAGGAGGGGCACGGTAAGGCGACGGCTGCGCACCCCGTCGCGGTTCGCCGCGGTGCTCCTGCCGATGGCGGTAGTCGCGCCGGCAGGGGGCGTGGGTAGCGACGCGGCTCAAGACGAAACACGAAAGCCGGGTGAATCAACCCGTGCAGCGTCCGTAGGCTCACGCCATGACCACGCACGAGTACGTCGTCCGGCTCGCCGACCCCGAGCGCCGGGCACTCCAGGACCTCGCGGACGCGCGTGGGACGACTCCCGAGGCGCTGCTGCAAGAGGCCGCCCGGCGCTTCCTGCGGGCCGAGGGCGAGCTCGTCCGCACCGTGGCCGCCCGCTACGCGGCGGACCACGCCGAACTGCTGAGGAGGCTGGGGGAGTGACGCGCCATCTCACCGTGGCCGACGTGACGGCCGTCGCGGCGCTCGCGTTCGGCGGCGCCCCGCCCGAGCTGCGCACCCCCGGGCTGCTCGAGTCCGCCGTGCACCGGCCGCGGGCCCGGATGTTCGGGGTGTCCGCCTACGAGGACGTGTACGAACAGGCCGGCGCGCTGCTGCACGCCCTCGCGGCGAACCATCCGTTCGTCGACGGGAACAAACGCACCGCCTGGCTCTGCGCGGTCGTCTTCCTCGCGCTCAACGGGGTCGACCTCGCGGACGTCGACCAGGACCGGGCCTACGACCTGGTGGTCTCCGTCGCCGCCGGACAGGTCGCGGACCCCGCTGTGATCGGCGGCGTACTGCGCGCGTTGTGACCCCGGTCGCATACCGCGTCGGCGGGCCCGTCGGGCCCGGACGACAACCGGGACCCCGGTAGGGTGGCCCGGTTGTCGTACGTAACGACCCGCGCCCACGTCAGCCGAGAGCACCGAACCGGAGACCGTGACTACTACCGCCTCCCACCACCTCTCACCCGCCTTCCCCGGCCGTGCCCCCTGGGGTACGGCGAACAAGCTGCGTGCCTGGCAGCAGGGCGCCATGGAGAAGTACCTCCAGGAGCAGCCGCGTGACTTCCTCGCCGTCGCCACGCCCGGCGCCGGCAAGACGACGTTCGCGCTCACCCTCGCGTCCTGGCTGCTGCACCACCATGTCGTGCAGCAGGTGACCGTCGTCGCGCCGACCGAGCACCTGAAGAAGCAGTGGGCGGCCGCGGCGGCGCGGATAGGGATCAAGCTGGACCCGGAGTACAGCGCGGGACCGCTGAGCAAGGAGTACCACGGGGTCGCCGTCACCTACGCCGGTGTCGGGGTGCGCCCCATGCTGCACCGCAACCGCTGCGAGCAGCGCAAGACGCTCGTCATCCTCGACGAGATCCACCACGCCGGTGACTCCAAGTCATGGGGCGAGGCGTGTCTCGAGGCGTTCGAGCCGGCGACCCGTCGCCTCGCCCTCACCGGCACGCCCTTCCGCTCGGACACCAACCCGATCCCGTTCGTCACGTACGAGGAGGGCAACGACGGCATCCGCCGTTCCGCCGCTGACTACACCTACGGTTACGGGAACGCGCTCGGCGACGGCGTCGTCCGGCCGGTCATCTTCCTCTCCTACAGCGGCAACATGCGCTGGCGCACCAAGGCCGGTGACGAGGTCGCCGCGCGGCTCGGCGAGCCGATGACCAAGGACGCGATCTCGCAGGCCTGGCGCACCGCGCTCGACCCGCGCGGCGACTGGATGCCGAACGTCCTGCGCGCCGCCGACCAGCGGCTGACCGAGGTCAGGAAGGGCATCCCGGACGCGGGCGGCCTCGTCATCGCCTCCGACCAGGACTCGGCCCGCTCGTACGCCAAACTGATCCGCGAGATCACGGGGACCAAGGCCACCGTCGTGCTCTCCGACGAGGCGGCGGCGTCCAAGCGGATCGAGGAGTTCAGCGAGGACGGGTCCCGCTGGATGGTCGCCGTACGCATGGTGTCGGAGGGCGTCGACGTACCGCGCCTCGCGGTCGGTGTGTACGCGACGACGATCTCGACGCCGCTGTTCTTCGCGCAGGCCGTGGGCCGCTTCGTGCGGTCACGCCGGCGCGGTGAGACGGCCTCGGTCTTCCTCCCCACCATCCCGAACCTGCTCGGCTTCGCCTCCGAGATGGAGGTCGAGCGCGACCACGCCCTCGACAAGCCGAAGAAGGACGGCGACGAGGACCCGTACGCCGAGTCCGAGAAGGAGATGGCGGAGGCCGAGAAGCAGCAGGACGAGGACACGGGCGAGCAGGACATGCTGCCTTTCGAGGCGCTGGAGTCCGACGCCGTCTTCGACCGTGTGCTGTACGACGGGGCCGAGTTCGGCATGCAGGCGCACCCCGGCAGCGAGGAGGAGCGGGACTACCTGGGTATTCCCGGGCTCCTCGAACCGGACCAGGTGCAGTTGCTGCTCCAGAAGCGGCAGGCACGGCAGATCGCGCACAGCCGCAAGAAGCCCGACGAGGAGGCCGACCTCCTCGAGCTGCCGGCCGAGCGCCGCCCGGTCGTCTCCCACAAGGAACTGCTGGAACTGCGCAAGCAGCTGAACACGATGGTCGGCGCGTACGTACACCAGAGCGGCAAGCCCCACGGGGTGATCCACACCGAGCTGCGCAGGGTGTGCGGCGGTCCGCCGAGCGCGGAGGCGACGGCCGGTCAGATCCGGGAGCGGATCAAGAAGGTCCAGGAGTGGGCCACGCGGATGCGCTGACACGGCGCCGCCCGCGCCGCAGGCCACCGGACGGCGGTCGTCCGGTGGCCTGCGCCCGCACCGCACCGGACAGCGTCACGGCACGCAGTGGCCGACGGTCCGCCGTCACGGCACCGCACCGCACGACGGTCCGCCGTCACCGCACTCGCGGCCGGCGGCGGTCGTCCCGGACGCCCGCTCACATGACCCGTACGGGGATCAATAACCCGTCGTCGAAGGAAGATCGCCCGGATTCTGGACGAGGGCTTCCGCTGAGCGGTGCCGGTCGCTACTGTCCCCGCAATGCAAACGCCCCGTGGCAGCGCCGCCGCGGAGCGCAGTCGGTGTGCCATGGCCTGCCGGCGGCCTCTGGGTGCGTCGCCGATGGGACCGGTGCCGCGACATCCCTTGTGAGGATCGCCGTCACTCACTCCGAAGGAGAGGGCGTCGTGACCGCGGAGACCTCCCAGACGCTCGACAGGGGACTACGTGTCCTCAAGCTGCTCGCCGATACCGACCACGGGCTGACCGTCACCGAGTTGTCCACCAAACTCGGCGTCAACCGCACCGTCGTCTACCGGCTGCTCGCCACCCTCGAGCAGCACGCCCTCGTCCGACGCGACCTCGGCGGCCGCGCCAGGGTCGGCCTCGGCGTGCTGCGCCTCGGCCGCCAGGTCCATCCGCTGGTGCGGGAGGCCGCGATGCCGGCCCTGCGCTCCCTCGCGGAGGACATAGGGGCGACGGCCCACCTGACCCTGGTCGACGGGGCGGAGGCCCTCGCGGTCGCCGTCGTCGAACCGACGTGGACGGACTACCACGTGGCCTACCGGGCCGGCTTCCGCCACCCGTTGGACCGCGGCGCGGCCGGCAAGGCGATCCTCGCCGCCCGCCAGAGCAAGAGCACCGAGCCCGGATACACGCTCACCCACGGGGAGCTGGAGGCGGGCGCGAGCGGCGCCGCCGCCGCGCTGGTGGGGGTGACGGGCATAGAGGGCAGCGTCGGTGTGGTGATGCTGGCCGACGCCGTACCGGAGCGGGTGGGGCCCCGCGTCGTGGACGCGGCACGCGAGGTCGCGGACGCGCTGCGGTAGCGCCGGCGGCCGCGGTCGGCGGGCCGCGGCACCGGACCCGGCCGCCCGCCGACCGCGACCTGTCCGCGCCGGATAGATTGACGCCGTGCTCTCCAGTCTCACGCGCCCCCGCGCCCTCGCCCTCTGCGCCCTGCCCGTCGTCGCGCTGTTCGCCGTCGCCGGCCTTGCGCCCCTGCCGTTCGTCGTCGCCCAGCCAGGGATGACCGCGGACGTGCTCGGCGAGGACCAGGGGACGCCCGTCATCACCATCTCCGGCGCGCCGACCCGCAGGACCGAAGGGTCGCTGCGCATGACGACGATCGTCGCGACGGGGCCGGCCACCGACGTCGACCTCGGTGACGTGGCCGACGGCTGGTTCCGCGCCGACCGTGCCGTACTGCCGCGCGACGCCGTCTATCCGGCGGGCAAGTCGGACAAGGAGATCGAGCGGCGCAACGTCGCGGACATGGAGAAGTCGCAGGACGTCGCCGCCCGCGCGGCCCTCTCGTACCTCGGTGAGGACCCCGCCAAGGTGAAGGTGTCGCTGCACCTCGCCGACGTGGGCGGGCCGAGCGCCGGACTGCTGTTCTCGCTCGGCATCATCGACAAGCTGGCGGGCGACGGAGCCGGGGGCGACCTCACCGGTGGCCGCAGCATCGCGGGTACGGGGACGATCAGCGCCGACGGAGAGGTCGGCGCGGTCGGCGGGGTGTCGCTGAAGACCCAGGCGGCGCGGCGTGACGGGGCGACCGTCTTCCTGGTGCCGAAGGACGAGTGCGACGACGCGCAGGCGGAACTGCCCGAGGGGATGCGCCTGATCCCGGTCACGACGCTCAAGGGCGCGGTGGAGTCGCTGCGTTCGCTGGAGAAGGGCGGGAACGTCCCGAGCTGCTGAGGTCCGGACCGTCGGCCTTCGGGCCCGGACCTCCGTCGACGACGCCGCCGTCCGCCGGCGCCGCGTCCATCTCGCGCCAGCTCGGGAACACCGCCGGGGCCAGGGTCGCCAGGAAGTACAGCCCGCCCAAGGTCGACAACGCCGCTGCCAGGCCCACCTGTTCGATGAGGTAGCCGGCCGCGAGTCCGCCGAGCGGCGTGGTCATCAGCACCCCGGCCGTGGTGGCGCTCGCGACCCGGCTGCGCAGCCGCTCGGGCACGCGCTCGTACATCACCGTGGTCAGGATCGGGTTGAGCATCCCGGCCGCGAGCCCGCCCGCCGCCATGGTGACCGCCAGCGGCACCGTGCCGTCGACCAGTGCCGCCACGACGAACCGCGGCAGGCCGCAGATCAGAAACGCCCAGGTGAAGAGCGTCCGTCGTCGGAAGCGGTGCCCGACGGCCGCGTAGAGCAGGGCGCCGAGCAGGGCGCAGCCGCCGAAGACGGCGGCGAGCAGGCCCAGGTCCCGTGCGCCGCCCAGGTTGTCCTTGGCGTGTACGGGCAGCAGGACCGAACTCCAGCCCTGGTCGAGGCCGTTGGTGACCATCACCATCAGGACGACGCCCAGCAGCAGCCGGGTGCGCAGCAGGAACGCGTACCCCTCGCGCAGTTCGCCGCGGTAGGTGGCGAGGGACACCGGTGCCGCCTCCCGCTGCGGCTCGGCCGCCTTCACCCGCCGCAGGCCGAAGAGGATCAGCAGGGCGGAGCCGCAGAACGTCGCCGCGTCGAGCAGCAGGACCGCCTCCGCGCCGATGAGCGCGATGAGGACGCCGGCGAGGGCCGCGCCGGACATCCGAGCACCGCGCGAGACGGCGTCGAAGAGACTCGCGGCCCTCGACAGGCTGGTCCCCGCGGTCCTGGCGAGGTCGGGCACGAGCACATAGCGGGCGGTCTCGCCCGGCGCGTGGAAGAGGCCCGTGACAGCCATCAGCGCACACAGCATCCAGAAGCGGAGCGCTCCCGCGTAATGGAGCAGCGGGATCGCGGCGAGGGCGACGGCGCAGACGAGGTCCGTGACGATGCTGACCCGCCGCCGTCCGATCCGGTCGATGACGGGTCCGCCGACGACGGCGGACACGACGACGGGCAGGGTGGCGCAGAAGGCGACCAGGCCGGCCTTGGTGGGGCTGCCCGTGGTCTGGAGCGCGAACCACGGGACGCCGATGAGCGTCAGTGAATTGCCGGTGATGGACACGGCGTTGGCCGCCAGTACGGTGGCGAGCGGCCCCCGCCGTCCCTGCGCCGCCACGGTTGCGGCGCTTCCCCCCTCCCCGCTCACGCGAGACGGGTCGTGCACCGCGCCGGCGCGGACGGCTGCCGCAGCAGCCGTAGCCCCCACTCGACGAGTGCCCGGCCCAGTTGTATGCGCAGCGATTCACCCGGCAGCTGGCCGGCGGCCGCCGTACGCAGTTCCCCGGCGCGCATTTCGTGCAGCGTCAGATGTATGTCGGAGTGCATGGCCCTCGGTTCCCCTCGGTCGGTGGTGCGGCTCGCGGTTCGCGGCGCCGCCGGTCCTTCGCCGCCCGTACCGCGCCGCTCGGTCGTCGGGCGCTCGGCGGTGCGTCAATCGGTGGAGCGCGGGAAGGCGTGCGTGTGCAGGCGGACCTGGGCGGCGCCTTCGGTACCGGGCGCGGGCTCGAGGGCGCGGTAACTCTCGATGAGCGCGTGGATCTTCTCGTTGAGCTCGTAGGCCTGCGCCGCGGTAAGACGCAGGGTGAAGTCGCTGAGGTCGGAGCTGCGCCGCCACTCCTCGGGCCAGTCCCGCTGGTTGCCCAGCCAGGTGGCGACCTCCTGGGTGTGCATGGTCGCGTGCTCGTGGAGGTAGAGGTCGGCCGCTCCGCGCACCGCCGGATCGGGGTCGCTGTAGAGGGATTCGTCGAAGAGCATGCCGTCCATGGATGCCTTCCACCACCGCTCCCGGCCCTTGCCGCGCTCCGGGTCGTCCTCGACGAAGCCGTGCGCCGCGAGCTGGCGCAGGTGGTAGCTGGTGGCGCCGCTGGACTCGCCGAGCTTCTCCGCGAGCCGGGAGGCCGTCGCGGGGCCGTCCTGCCGAAGCACCGTCAGCAGGCGCATCCGCAGGGGATGGGCGATGCCGCGCAGTGATCGCGGGTCCAGCTTGTGGAGCTTGCGCGCGCCGGGCCCTGCCTCGGCCGCACTTTCTTCCTCGTGCTCGCTCATGCATGCAAAGGTAGCGTTGCAAAGAAATCCTTGCAACGCTTTTTATGCAACCACTTCTTTGCAACTACCCCCGGGAGTCTCGTGAGCCTCAGGAGTCCCGGGAGTCCTCCGCCGCCTGCTCCACCAGCGGGATGATCCGCAGCGGCACCGGGTTCTCCATCACGATCGCCGTCGACGCGCGCACGATGCCCTCGAAGCCGACGACCCGGTCGATCACCCGCTGAAGATCGGCGTTGGAGCGGGCGACCAGCCGGCAGAGCATGTCCCCGTGACCGGTGGTGGTGTGCAGTTCGAGCACCTCCGGGACGGTCGTGAGGTGCGCCCGCACGTCCGCCCCCTGCCCCTGCTTGATCTCCAGCGTCGCGAACGCCGTCACCGGATAGCCCAGCGCCGCCGGATCGACGTCCGGTCCGAAGCCCCGCACCACCCCCTGCGACTGCAGCCGGTCCATCCGTGCCTGCACCGTCCCGCGCGCCACCCCCAGCCGCCGTGACGCCTCCAGCACGCCGATCCTCGGTTCCCGTGCCAGCAGCACGATGAGCCGCCCGTCCAGATGATCGATCGCCACGACGCCCTCCCGATGGTCATCCTGTACACAACGTCCGGCGTATCCGGACCTCGACTGGGCAGATTGCCCAGTCGACACACAAACTATTGCGCACCTTGTGGATCGGCGGGAGCCTTCTTCCATGACTGAGACCATCGATCACACCCCCGACACCGCGCGGCAGGCCGACCCCTTCCCGGTGAAGGGAATGGACGCGGTCGTCTTCGCCGTGGGCAACGCCAAGCAGGCCGCGCACTACTACTCCACGGCCTTCGGCATGAAGCTCGTCGCCTACTCCGGACCGGAGAACGGCAGCCGCGAGACCGCGAGTTACGTCCTCACCAACGGCGCCGCCCGCTTCGTGCTCACCTCCGTGATCAAGGCGTCCACCGACTGGGGCCACTTCCTCGCCGAGCACGTCGCCGCCCACGGCGACGGCGTCGTCGACCTGGCCATCGAGGTACCGGACGCTCGCAAGGCGTACGCGTACGCCGTCGAGCACGGCGCCACCGGCATCACCGAGCCGTACGAGGTCAAGGACGAGCACGGCACCGTCGTGATGGCCGCCATCGCCACCTACGGCAAGACCCGTCACACCCTCGTCGAGCGCGGCGGCTACGACGGCCCGTACCTGCCCGGCTTCGTCGCCGCCGACCCGATCGTCGAGCCGCCGGCCAAGCGCACCTTCCAGGCCATCGACCACTGCGTGGGCAACGTCGAGCTCGGCAGGATGAACGAGTGGGTCGGCTTCTACAACAAGGTCATGGGCTTCACCAACATGAAGGAGTTCGTGGGCGACGACATCGCCACCGAGTACTCCGCGCTCATGTCGAAGGTCGTCGCCGACGGCACCCTCAAGGTGAAGTTCCCGATCAACGAGCCGGCGATCGCGAAGAAGAAGTCGCAGATCGACGAGTACCTCGAGTTCTACGGCGGCGCCGGCGTCCAGCACATCGCGCTCGCCACCAACGACATCGTCGCCACCGTCCGTTCGATGCGCGCCGCGGGTGTCCAGTTCCTCGACACCCCCGACTCGTACTACGACACCCTCGGCGAGTGGGCCGGTGAGACCCGGGTGCCCGTGGAGACGCTGCGCGAGCTGAAGATCCTCGTCGACCGTGACGAGGACGGCTACCTGCTGCAGATCTTCACCAAGCCGGTCCAGGACCGCCCCACGGTCTTCTTCGAGATGATCGAGCGGCACGGTTCGATGGGCTTCGGCAAGGGCAACTTCAAGGCGCTCTTCGAGGCGATCGAGCGCGAGCAGGAGAAGCGCGGCAACCTGTAGGGCCTGCCCCTGCCCACGACTGCGGCCCCACGGTCCTGACCCGTGGGGCCGCATCGTCGTTCCACCCGCCAGTCAGCCGGTCGTTCCGCCGGCCGGCCCGGCCGGTCAGCCGTTCCCCGGCGCCACCGTCACCGGCGCCGGGGTCGTCGAGCGCTGCACCGGCCGAAGCTGCGGAGCGGGCCGTGCGGCGGGCGGCGCGGGCGCCGGTGAGACGGCCGTAAGCCCGGAAGCACCCGGAACCGAAGCGTCCGAGGGGGACGCGGGAAGCGGAGCGGCCACTGATGCCGCCGGCTCGGGAGAAGCCACGGCGGACGGTGACGGCGACGACGCCGACGGCGAAGGCGAGGGGCTGCCGGACGACGCGTCGGCCGGCGGATCCAGCGGCCAGTACCCGTCACCCTCCACGTCCGCGGGCCCGCCCGGCGCGGGCTCGCCGAGCGCGTCCTGCGCCTCACGCGCCTTCGGCGCGAGGAGCGGCGAGAAGTGCGGGTTCGTCCGCAGCGCCTCGTCGATGTGGCGCCGCGCGGGGCCGTGGTCGCCGAGAGCGCGCTCGATCTCGCCGAGGTGGTAGGAGAACAGCGCGCTGCGCAGCCCCTGACCGGTGGCCAGCTTCGCGAACGGCAGCCCGTCCTCCGGCCGGCCCGCCCTGTACAGCGCCCACCCCATCGTGTCGGCCACGTGCACATTGCGGTGGCCGCGCCGCCACTCGCCCTGGAGTCGGCGCACCGCGGCGGCCGGGTCCCCGTGGTCGGCCTCGTAACGCGCCAGCACCAGGTCTCCGTCGACGCCGTGCTCCCCGGCACGGGTGACCTGCTTGCGCAGGAACTCGTAGAGGGTCGCGGCGTCCCCGTTCAGCCCCATCGACTCGTACAGCTCCCCGGCCTCCAGGGCGTACTCGGGCAGCGGCAGCTTCGCCAGCGCCGACCGGTAGTCGTCCAGCGCCTCGTCCGTGCGGCCCAGCGCCGCCAGGGCACGCGCACGGCCCGCCAGCGAACGGTGGCTCTCGGGAACGGCCTTCAGCGCGTCGGTGTAGTGCTCCACGGCCTCCTCGGCCTCGCCCCGCTCCCAGGCCAGCTCACCCTCGCGGTGCAGGGCGACGGCCTTCTCCGTGGGGGTGCGTGAGTTCGCGGTAGCGCCGTACGCCAGTGCCGCGGCGTCCTCGCGCCAGCCCTTGTTCCAGTAGACCCGCGCCTCCCGCCCCTGCACCTGCGGGCCGGTCTGCAGCTCCAGCAGCTTGTCCATGGCCTTGCCGGCGGCCGCGTACCTGCCGAGCCCGTTGTACGCGTCGATCAGCGCCGGATACACCGCCCAGCGCTCCGGCTTCTGCTTCCTGGCGCTCTCCGCGTAACCGCGCGCACCGGCGAAGTCGTGCCGGGCGTTCGCCAGCTCGGCCATGCCCACCAGCGCGTCGACGTTGCCCTTGGCGGCCGGTACCGCCTTCAGCGAGCGCTTCAGCGCCCGCTCGGCCTTCGGGTAGTACGCCGTGTCCCCGAGCCGCGTGCCCCGCTCCACGTACGCGGCCCCCAGCACCGCCCAGGACTCCTCGTCACCCGGATGGTCGCGGACGAAGCGCTCACGGTCGCGGATCAGCGCGTCCAGGTCGGAGAGCGAGGCGGGTGCGCCCGATCCCGCCGCGGTCATCGCCCTGGCCACCGGCCCGGCCGCGGGCGGCGGTGCGTCCTTCCCCCAACCGGGCGCGAGCACGATCACCCCGGTGACCAGTGTCGCGCCGACCAGCGTGCTGACAGCGGCGTTCTTCAGGGTTTCGCTCTTCATGGCGCTCACTGTGCGGCAGCACGCAGCCAATACGAAGAACACACTCTGACCCGCGGAGCGGAACGCAGACGGGTTCACACCGATGGCCCCCGGTGCGACGCTTGGGATCATGGACGATCTCCTCGAGCGGCTGCGCGCCGGACTTCCCGCGGAAGCCCTCATCACCGATCCCGACGTCACCGCGTCGTACGGCAACGACATGGCGAGCTTCTGCGCGGCGGGCACCCCCGCCGTCGTGGTCCTGCCGCGCTCCGTGGAACAGGTCCGGCACGTCATGCGCACCGCCACTGAACTGCGGGTGCCGGTCGTGCCGCAGGGCGCCCGTACGGGCCTGTCGGGCGCGGCCAACGCCTCCGACGGCTGCATCGTGCTGTCGCTGACGAAGATGGACCGGATCCTCGAGATCAGCCCGGTCGACCGGATCGCCGTCGTCGAACCGGGCGTCGTCAACGCCGTACTGTCCCGCGCTGTCGGCGAGCACGGCCTGTACTACCCGCCGGACCCCTCCAGCTGGGAGATGTGCACCATCGGCGGCAACATCGGCACCGCGTCCGGCGGCCTGTGCTGCGTCAAGTACGGGGTGACGGCCGAGTACGTCCTCGGCCTGACCGTGGTCCTCGCCGACGGGCGACTGCTGAAGACCGGCCGGCGCACCGCCAAGGGCGTCGCCGGATACGACCTCACCCGGCTGTTCGTCGGCTCCGAGGGCAGCCTCGGCATCGTCGTCGAAGCGGTCCTGGCGCTACGGCCCCAGCCGCCCGCGCAGCTCGTACTGGCCGCAGAGTTCCCCTCCGCGGCCACCGCCTGCGACGCCGTCTGCGCGATCATGGAACGCGGCCACACCCCCTCGCTCCTCGAGATCATGGACCGCACCACCGTCCGGGCGGTCAACGAACTGGCCAACATGGGCCTCCCGGAGACGACGGAGGCCCTGCTCCTCGCCGCCTTCGACACCCCGGACCCCGCGGCCGACCTTGCCGCCGTCGGGGCCCTGTGCGAGGCCGCGGGCGCGACCGAGGTGGTGCCCGCGGACACCGTCGCCGAGTCCGAACTGCTGCTCCAGGCCCGCCGGATGTCGCTGACCGCCCTGGAGAAGGTCAAGTCGGCCACGATGATCGACGACGTCTGCGTACCGCGCTCCAAGCTCGGGGCGATGATCGAGGGCACGGCCGCCGTCGCGGAGAAGTACGACCTCACCATCGGCGTCTGCGCACACGCCGGCGACGGCAACACCCACCCCGTCGTCTGCTTCGACCACCTCGACCCCGACGAGTCGCGGCGGGCCCGGGAGTCCTTCGACGAGATCATGGCGCTCGGTCTGGAACTGGGCGGCACCATCACCGGCGAACACGGCGTCGGCGTGCTCAAGAAGGAATGGCTGGCGCGGGAACTGGGTCCGGTCAGCCTCGAGTTGCAGCGCGGCATCAAGCAGACCTTCGACCCGCTCGGCATCCTCAACCCGGGCAAGCTCTTCTGAACCGCGCCGCTCAGGCATCGCCGTCCTGCGGGTCGCCGGAGGAGCCGTGCGCCCGCAGTTCGTCGGTCCTGGTCGGCGCGAGGAGCGCGGCCAGGGCCTCGTCGATGCCGAGCGCCGCCGTCTCGGTCCCGGGCGGCACGATCCGCAGCGTCCGCTCCAGCCAGGCCGACACCGCCGGGGACGGCGCCTCCAGCAGGGCGTCACCGTCGGGTGAACTCAACGCCATGAGGATGACGCTGCGGCCGTCTGTCTTCGACGGCCAGACCCGCACGTCGCCGGTGCCGCACGGCCGGAACACCCCTTCCACGAGCAGCTCACGGGCGAACGTCCAGCTGACGGGGTGGCTCGAGCCGATGTGGAAGACGATGTGCACGGCATAGGGGTCGTCCGGGCGGTAGGACAGCCGGGCGGGGACGGGGATGCTGCGCTCGGGCGACAGCACCAGGTTCAACTCGAGTTCGCGTTCCACCACCGTGTGCATGATCTCTTCCTTCCTGTACGCCTTCTGGGGCGGCCCGGTGAGCGGGCCTCACGGGAAGAGAGCGGCTACCCCCGCCGGCATTACGCGACTTCCGCACATAACTTTCCGTGACATTCCCGTGACCTGAAAGTGGTCGTTACGGCAGGACCGGCCCAGGGGTGCACGAGGGTCTGATAGATGTGGTCCCTCGAATTGAGGCATCGAAGAGATACGGGACCACGGTGATGAGCGCCCCAACCCCGGCAACCGGCGACGGCAGCCCCACACCCGGCTACTACCCGGACCCGTCCATTCCCGGATATGTCCGGTACTGGAACGGCGCGGCATGGGTGCCCGGCACGAGCCGGCCCGCCCCGAAGTCGGGCGAGGCGATGCCCGGCCCGCCCGGGTCGGCCGCCGCTTCCGGGCCCGCCGTCCCTGCCGCGCCCGCCCCTTCCACGGAAGAGACCGGTCCGGTCTTCCTCGACGAGGAGCCGTCGGACGAGCCGGCCCGCCCGGAGCCCGCCACGGCATGGCAGGCCGACACCTCTCGCCAGGCCGGCTTCGGCGGCGACCTCGACAACCGCGTCTCCTGGGGTGGGGACCCCCGTACGCCCGACCGGCCCGCCGCCGCTGACGCGCCGTCCGATCCACGCCGTCCCGCCCGGGCGTCCGAGCCGTCGGCCGACCCGACCGGCGGCAGGCTGCCCGGCATGCGCTCGGCGGCGCCCCAGGCGGGTCCCGCGGCCGACGAGGTCCCCGGCGGTGTCCGCCCCCTCGGCCCGTCCGCCACGGGCGAGCCGCCGGCGGACGGTACGGTCGCGATCCGCGCGCTGCGCCCCGGCGGCGCCGCGGGCTCCGCCGACCCGGCCCGTCCGGCGGCGGACGAGACACCGGTCCGCCGTACCCCGGGCCCCCAGCAGCCCGCGGAGAACACCGTCACCATCCGGGCCCAGCGGCCGGGTCAGGCCGACGGCACGATGACGATGCGGGCGGTCGGCAGGCCGGCGGAGGCGGACCCGACCCGACAGGACCCCACCCGACAGGACCCGTCCCGCCCCACCCCGCAGTCCGCCGCCACCGCCCCGCCGCCCGCACAGCCCCGGCCGCAGACACCCGCACAGCCCCAGCCCCAGCCCGGCCCCCAGCCCCAGGCACCGGCGCAGCCTCAGCCGCAGGGGCCCGTGCAGTCCCAGCCGCCGGTCACCAGCAGCGCCGGCGGCGGCGCCGCCTCCTGGCCGCAGCAGGTGCACCAGCTGGCGCAGACGTCGGCCTCCGCCGAGGGCGAGCCGGTCCTTCCGTGGAAGCCCCCCGTCAACGACCCGTTCCTCGCGGCCGCTCAGGCCCAGGCCGCCGCCCGGCCCGCCGGCCTCGGCAGGCGCCTGGCCGCCCGCCTGATCGACACGGTGCTGCTCGGCGCGCTCGTCGGCGCCGTGGCCGTCCCCGTCGCCGCGCAGGCACGCGCCCACATCGACGAGAAGATCGAGGCGGCGAAGCTGTCCGGGAAGACGGTGACCGTCTGGCTCCTCGACGGCACCACGGCGGGCCACCTCGGCATCGTCCTCGGCGCCCTGCTCGTCCTCGGCGTGCTGTACGAGTCGCTGCCGACCGCCAAGTGGGGCCGGACACTGGGCAAGAAGCTCTGCGGCCTCCAGGTCCTGGACATCGAGACCCACGAGCCGCCGACGTTCGGCGCCGCGCTGCGCCGCTGGCTCCTCTACAGCGTGCTCGGCGTCCTCGTCGTCGGGGTTCTCAATGTGCTGTGGTGCCTGTTCGACCGCCCGTGGCGGCAGTGCTGGCACGACAAGACGGCGCACACGTTCGTGACCGGCTGACCCGTCCGGCCGTACGGCTCACGGCGGGTCCCCCGAACGCCTGTGAGCCGTTGCGGGCCTCAGGGGCCCGGGGTGCACTGCCCCCATGAGCAACGACCAGCCGCCGCCCGGACAGTCGCCCGACGACGATCCGTTCCGCAAGAAGCCGCAGGAGCCGCAGGGGCCCCAGGAACCGGGCGGGCCGACCCCGCCGCCCGGCGGTGCTCCCGGCTCCGGCGGCAGTTCGCCCTACGACTCTCCCCTCGGAGGGGCGGGCGGGACGGGCGGTCCGTACGGCGGTGAGCGGCCGCCTCCGTACGACGCGGGAGCCTACGGCGGCCCGTACGGAGGCGCGGATCCCCTTGCGGGCATGCCGCCGTTGGCGAGTTTCGGCAAACGGGTGCTGGCCCGGCTCATCGACATGATCATTGTTTTCGTGCCGCTGTTCCTCATCTCGCTGGCCTTCGGCGGCGTCGAGGTGGCCACCGGCGGTGAGGACTGGGACGAGGTCACCGACCGGATGAACTCCGGGGAGCAGTGGCTGTGGTCGCTGATCTCCATTGTGGCGTACGTCGGTTACGACACACTCATGACGTCGAAGTACAACGGGCGGACCCTCGGCAAGAAGATCATGAAGCTGCGGGTCGCGATGCTCAACGACGGCCGGGTGCCGGACATCGGCTCCTCACTTCTGCGCGCCCTCGTACTGTGGGTGCCCGCGCTGGTGTGCTGCTACTGCCTCTGGTGGCTCCTCATCATCATCACGGTGCTCGCCGACAAGCCCTACCGGCAGGGACTGCACGACAAGGCGGGCAAGACGGTCGTGGTGTCAGCGGCGCAGTGAGTGCTGGCCGACCCTGGTCTCCGCCCCGGCATGCGCACGGGCCGCGGACGTGCGGGCCGTGGGGGCGTCGGAGGCGGTGGCCGTGGGCGGCGCGGCGGCCGTCGGCGGCCGGGTGGCCCGGTGGTGCAGAGGCGGCGTGAGCGCGACCAGAAGTCCCAGTCCCAGCGAGGCGATACCGATCGCGGCGACGGCGACGCCGTCGGTGGCGCGGGTCAGCAGCAGGAGGGCGACCGTCGAGAGGACGACGGTGGCCGAACCGTAGGCGAGCTGTGCGGCAGTCGGACGCGGCATGACGGTATCCGTCCTATGGACAGGGGCAGGGCCGGAGCCTTGGGGACAGTTCGCACTGACAACAGACTCTACGACGGTGGATGCCCCTGCGGAACGGGCAGTAAGCGTGACCTAACCCACGGTGCCGGTGCATGGGGGGCGCACAGGGTCATTCACCCCGCCAAGTGGCGGAAAATGTGCGCCGCTTGTCCTGATTTCCCCTCGTCCGGATACCGGGGCCTCGCACCCGCATAGTGTAGTTGGCCTGTCCAAGTCAAGGACTGTCTTTTCTTCCTCAACTCCGGTCGAATGTCGTCACTTGAGACGCGTATACCGCGCACGCGGACGACCCCACAACCCTGTCCGCAGCAGCGACGGAACGCGGGGGAGGACACCATCAAGTGACCAGCAAGCGACGGACGTTCAGAGCGTCCGCGGTGCTCGTGGCCCTTGCCGCGACGACCGCGACCGCATCGGCGTTCACCAGTGCGCAGGCCGACGGCCAGAAGCCGGCGGACCCTGCGGGCATCGAGCGGCACGACCCGGCACCGCACAAGGGCCATGTCGAGCACGACCTCGAGGGTCCCTTCAGCAAGCAGCAGGAGGAGCAGCGCCAGGCCGCCCTCGAGCAGGTCATATCCGGCGACGCCACCGTGCAGCAGCGCGGCGGCTCCAAGGTCGTCAAGCTCGACGACAAGAAGTACGTCGAGCTCGCCCGGGAGAAGACCGAGAAGATCTTCACCATCCTCGTGGAGTTCGGCGACAAGGTCGACGACACGACGATGTTCGACCCGGACGGCGCCGACGGCCCCAAGCCGCCGGTGAAGAAGTACGGCGGCACGCCCGGTCCGCTGCACAACCAGATCGCGGAGCCGGACCGGTCGAAGGACAACTCGACCGCCTGGCAGGCCGATTACAACCAGGAGCACTTCCAGGACCTGTACTTCGGTACCGGCAAGGACGAGAACGGGCAGCCGAAGCAGTCGCTGAAGACCTACTACGAGAAGACCTCGTCCGGCCGTTACTCGGTCGACGGCGCCGTCTCCGACTGGGTCAAGGTCGACTACAACGAGGCCCGCTACGGCTCCAACTACTGCGGCCAGAGCAACTGCGCCAACGTCTGGGACACGGTCAAGGACGGCGTGACCGCCTGGGCCGCCGACCAGAAGGCCAAGGGCAAGACCGACGCGGAGATCAAGGCGCAGCTGGCCGAGTACGACCAGTGGGACCGCTACGACTTCGACGCCGACGGCAACTTCAACGAGTCCGACGGCTACATCGACCACTTCCAGATCGTCCACGCGGGCGAGGACGAGTCGGCCGGCGGCGGCGCGGAGGGCACCAACGCCCTGTGGGCCCACCGCTGGTACGCCTACGGCACCGACGCCGGCAAGACCGGCCCGGAGAACAACAAGTCCGGCGGCACCCAGATCGGCAACACCGGCATCTGGGTCGGCGACTACACCATGCAGCCCGAGAACGGCGGCCTCGGTGTCTTCGCCCACGAGTACGGTCACGACCTCGGTCTGCCGGACCACTACGACACCTCCGGCGGCGGCGAGAACTCGACCGGCTACTGGACCCTGATGTCGGCCGGCTCCTGGCTCGGCACCGGCAAGGACTCCATCGGCGACCTCCCCGGCGACATGACCGCCTGGGACAAGCTCCAGCTGGGCTGGCTCAACTACGAGACGGCCAAGGCCGCCACGAAGTCGACCCACACCCTCGGCGTGTCGGCGTACAACACCGACAAGCCGCAGGCGCTCGTTGTCGAGCTTCCGAAGAAGCCCGTCACCACGACTGTCGTGAAGCCCTCCGAGGGCTCCAAGCAGTGGTGGAGCGACATGGGTGACGACCTCAAGAACACGCTGTCCCGCTCGGTGGACCTCACCGGCAAGTCGTCGGCCTCCCTCGAGCTCGACGGCTGGTGGGACATCGAGGCCGACTACGACTACCTCTACGCGGAGGTCTCGACGGACGGCGGCGCCAACTGGACGCCGGTGGACGGCACGGCCGACGGCAAGGCGATCACCCGTGACGCGGGCGACAAGCCGGCGCTGACCGGCCCGTCCGAGGGCCACAAGAAGCTCGTCTACGCGCTGGACGCCTACGCGGGCCAGAAGGTCGACGTCCGCTTCCGGTACCAGACGGACGGCGGCGTGGCGGGCAAGGGCTTCACGGCCGACGCCATCACGATCAAGGCCGACGGCGCCCCCGTCTTCTCGGACAACGCCGAGGGCGAGGTCGACGGCTGGACCGCGAAGGGCTTCAACCGCATCGGTGAGTCCTTCACGCTCGAGTACGAGCAGTACTACATCGCCGAGAACCGCCAGTACGTGTCGTACGACAAGACCCTCGAGGTCGGCCCGTACAACTTCGGCTTCAAGGCGCCGCGCGACAACTGGGTCGAGCACTACCCCTACCAGAACGGTCTGATGATCTGGCAGTGGGACACCTCCCAGAAGGACAACAACACCAGCGCCCACCACGGCCAGGGTCTGATCCTTCCGGTGGACGCGCACGCCAAGCCGCTGAAGTGGTCCGACGGCACGGTGCTGCGCAACAAGATCCAGACGTTCGACTCGACGTTCAGCCGGTACCGCACGGACAGCTTCTGGCTGCACAACGCGGACAAGCCGCACTGGATCGCGTCCCAGCGGGGCAACCCGGTCTTCGACGACCGCAAGGGCGTCTACTGGTACCCGGAGAACCCGACCGGCAGCGTCAAGGTAACTGACACCAACACCAAGATCTCGATCGTCAAGGAGCCGCTGAGCGGCAGGACGATCACCATCAATGTTGGTCCGTCGACCAAGTAATCCGTAACACCCCAGGTCACAGCATGATCGGCCGTCGCCCTCTAGCGGGCGGCGGCCGATCGTGTTTAGGTGCGTCTGACCGAGGTTCTTATTGACAGTGACTCACGGGGGAGTGGTTCCGCATGCCCGGCGGAGGTTATTGCAAGTTGCCAGGCGGCAGCGTCGTCGTCGCGATCAGCCTGCCCAGCCCGGCCGGGGGCGGCGCCACGGTCCGCTTCCTGGTCCACGCGGCGAACCGGGCGAGGGCGCTGACGCGGCTGCGGAACCTCGGGTTCAGGGCGGTGTACCTGCGGGGGAACGCGGAGCCGCCGACACCGGACGAGATCACCGCGGTGCTGCACCACCCGGACGGCCTGCTGTGGCGTCCCGACCAGACCGCGGGCGCGGAGCTCTGGCACCCGGCCCGAGCCCTCCTGCGCCCCGCCCGGCCCGCATAGCCGCACAGCGATACGGCCGGAAGCGGTGCGGTGGGGGAGCGGGCCCCGTACAGGGGGCGCTGCCCGGCGTCACACCACCGGCTTGCCCGACAGTTCGACGCCCGCCTCGCGCATCTCCTCCACCGCCCGCGCCGTCGAGTCCGCCGCCACCCCCGCCGTCAGCCCCAGCAGCACATTCGTGCGGAAGCCCTCCCGCGCGGCGTCGAGCGCGGTCGCGCGCACGCAGTGGTCGGTCGCGATGCCGACGACGTCCACCTCGCTGACGTCGCGGGCGCGCAGCCACTCCGCCAGGGTCGTGCCGTTCTCGTCGGTCCCCTCGAAGCCGCTGTACGCCGCCGCGTACGCGCCCTTGTCGAAGACCGCGGAGATCGCGCCGGAGGCGACGGCCGGTGCGAAGTTCGGGTGGAAGCCGACACCCTCCGTGCCGGCCACGCAGTGCGGCGGCCAGGAGCGGGCGAAGTCAGGGTGGTCGGAGAAGTGGTCGCCCGGTTCGACGTGGTGGTCGCGGGTGGCGACGACATGGCGGTAGCCGGGCTGGGCATGGCCGATCAGGTCGGTGATGGCGGCCGCGACATCGGCACCTCCCGCCACCGCGAGGCTGCCGCCCTCGCAGAAGTCGTTCTGAACGTCGACGACGATCAAGGCGCGGTGCATGGCGGGTGTCCTTCGGTGGGATGGCGGAGGGCGGACAGCGGATGGAAGGGGGCGGACGAGCCGCCCACGACCGCCGTTGCACGGAACCGGCGGCGAACAGAACTCCTGAGCCTAGACACTCGCCACGCCGTACGGGAGAGGGCTGCGGTCCGTCCGGCGGGTCGTGGTGCTCCTTGCCCCTTTACGGGTGGTTCATTCCGGACGGCTCACACGTACTCGGTCGGGATGACCGCCTCGCCGCGCGACAGCTGGAGCGCCGACATCGGCAGGCCCTCCCGCGCCGCGGCGTGCCGGGCGCGGGCCGCGTCCAGCGGCTCGCGGGCGACGACGTCGCCGCCCTTGACCAGCTCCACCAGCAGCTGCCGCTCCGCCAGCTCCGCGGGCACCTCCCCGACGCCGACGACCTCGGCCTCCGCGATCCCCTCGGCGTCGAGACGGCGCGCGGCCCACTTGCGGCCGCCGACCGACGTCTTGCCGCCCAGGGACTTCTTGGCGACCGGTTCGAGCGGCGCGGCGGCGTCGGTCGACCTGGCGCGGGCGACGAGCTTGTAGACCATCGAGCACGTGGGGTGGCCGCTGCCGGTGACCAGCTGGGTGCCGACGCCGTAGGCGTCGACCGGTGCGGCGGCCAGCGAGGCGATCGCGTACTCGTCGAGGTCGGAGGTGACCACGATCTTGGTGTTGACCGCCCCGAGCTCGTCCAGCTGCTGGCGCACCCGGTGCGCGACGAGCAGCAGGTCGCCGGAGTCGATGCGGACGGCGCCGAGCTCGGGACCGGCGATGTCGACGGCCGTGCGGACGGCCTCGGCCACGTCGTAGGTGTCGACGAGCAGCGTCGTCCCCCGTCCGAGTGAGTCGACCTGAGCCTGGAACGCGCCGCGCTCACTGTCGTGCAGCAGGGTGAAGGCGTGCGCGCTGGTGCCGACGGTGGGGATGGCGTAGCGGAAGCCGGCCGCGAGGTCGGACGTGGAGTCGAAGCCGCCGACGTACGCGGCGCGGGCCGCGGCGACCGCCGACAGTTCGTGGGTGCGGCGTGCGCCCATCTCGATGAGCCGGCGTCCGCCCGCGGCGGCCGACATCCGGGAGGCGGCGGCCGCGATCGCGGAGTCGTGGTTGAGGATCGAGAGGATCACCGTCTCCAGCAGCACGCATTCGGCGAAGGTGCCCTCGACCCGGACGATCGGCGAGCCGGGGAAGTACACCTCGCCCTCGGGGTAGCCCCAGATGTCGCCGCTGAAGCGGTAGCGGGCGAGCCACTCGAGCGTGGGCTCGTCGACGATGCGCTGTTCCCGCAGGAAGCTGAGGACACCCGGGTCGAAGCGGAAGTTCTCCACGGCGTCCAGGACGCGGCCGGTCCCGGCCACCACGCCGTAGCGGCGGCCCTCGGGCAGGCGTCGGGTGAAGACCTCGAAGACGGAACGCCGCTCGGCCGTGCCCGCCTTCAGCGCCGCCTGCAGCATCGTGAACTCGTACTGATCGGTGAAGAGCGCGGTCGACGGCACGTCCACCGGCAGCCCAAGGTCTGCTGTGTTCATGACGGTGATGCTAGCGCACATCTCGTCAATCTGACGAGATGTGCTCCCGACGGGCCGGGGCGTTTGTGCGATACGGCCTCCCGGGTGGCAGCATGGGTGGAGTGACGATGCCCGTAGAGATCGAACGACCCGAGTCGGCGGAGGAGGCGCACGCCGTCCCCGAGCCCGATGTGCCCTGGGTGACGCTGGTGCACAACGACCCGGTCAATCTGATGAGCTACGTCACCTACGTCTTCCAGGCCTATTTCGGCTACTCGAAGGACAAGGCGCACAAGCTGATGCTCGACGTCCATCACAAGGGGCGCGCCGTCGTCTCCAGCGGTACCCGCGAGGAGATGGAGCGTGACGTGCAGGCGATGCACGGATACGGACTGTGGGCCACGCTCACCCAGGACCGCGGCTGATGAGCTCTCACTTCGAGCCGCTCGACGGCGGCGGGGCCGCGGTCGCCCTGGACGAGGTCGAGATCGCGATCCTGCGCTCCCTCGCCGTACAGCTCCTCGAGCTCATCGGGCCGGGCGACGAGCCGGCCGAGGGGGCGGACCCGCTGGCGGCCCTCTTCGCGGAGGGGCCGAGCGAGCCCCCGTCCGATCCCGCGCTCGCGCGCCTGTTCCCGGAGGCGTACGCCGATCCGGAGGCGGGGACGCCCGACGACGAGCTGAGGGCCGCCTCGTCCGAGTTCAGGCGGTTCACCGAGAACGACCTGCGCACCCGCAAGCGGGAGGACGCCCTCGCCGTCGTGCGCAGCCTCGACGCCCTCACCCCGGCGGGTGACGGCGGGGCCGTCCTGGAGCTGCCGGCCGACGACTGCCTGCACTGGCTCGGCGCCCTCAACGACCTGCGGCTGACCATCGGAACCCGTCTCGACGTGGGCGACGAGGACGAGAACGAGGACCTCTACCGGCTCCCGGACTCCGACCCGCGCAAGCCGATGGTCATGGCGTACCTGTGGCTCGGCGCCCTCCAGGAGACGCTCGTCGAGACCCTGATGCCCTGAGCGTTCCGTTCGCTCAACGGAGTCTCAAATCCGGATAACGATCCCGTCAATGGATCGTCACCGTTCCTCACGCCGCGCGCCGTCTGTCCGTATTTGCGTGTGGTGTGCGCCACTCTCCAGCTGGTGGATCACTGCCGCCGTCGTGATAGATCTTCACGACCGCTCGGGGAACGCCACCCCTGTCTCCCGAGTGCGCCCCGTCCGGCCGACCGCCGGAGGCACTCCATCCATATCCGGGGGGATCAGGACCTGATCCGCGGCCGCTCGACGCAGCGGGAGCGGATCGGCATGGAGAAAGGCGCATCACCATGACCTCGGTGCAGGTCGACAATCACACCGGCGACGAGGCCGGGGGCAACACGTCACAAGAGGGCTACGAGCGCGGACTCGGCAGCCGTCAGGTCCAGATGATCGCCATCGGCGGTGCCATCGGCGTGGGCCTGTTCATGGGAGCCGGCGCGAACATCGCCAAGGCCGGACCCAGCATCATCCTGATGTACGCCCTCGCGGGCGTCGTCATCTTCTTCATCATGCGAGCGCTCGGCGAGCTGCTCCTGTACCGGCCCGTCTCCGGCTCCTTCGCCGAGTACGCGCGGGAGTTCCTCGGCCCGTTCTTCGGCTATGTCACGGGCTGGACCTACTGGCTGATGTGGATCGTCACCGGCATGGCCGAGCTCACCGCGGCCGCCATCTACATCCACTTCTGGTTCCCGGAGATCCCGCAATGGGTCAGCGCGCTGGTCTTCCTGGTGGTGCTCTTCGGCGTCAACCTGATCTCGGTGAAGATCTTCGGCGAGGTCGAGTTCTGGTTCTCGATGGTCAAGGTCACCGCGATCATCGGCATGATCGTGATCGGTCTCGGTGTCCTCACCCTTGGCTTCTCCGACGCCGGTGACACCGCCTCCGTCTCCAACCTCTGGTCCTACGACGGGATCTTCCCCAACGGCATCGGCTCCAGCCTGATGACCTTGCAGGGCGTCATGTTCGCCTACCTCGCCGTCGAGCTCGTCGGCGTGACGGCCGGCGAGTCGGAGGACCCGGAGAAGACCCTCCCCAAGGCGATCAACACGCTGCCCTGGCGCATCATCATCTTCTACGTCGGCGCCCTGCTCGTGATCCTCTCCGTGGTCAAGTGGACAGAGTTCTCCGCCGGCCAGAGCCCCTTCGTGCACGCCTTCGAGAAGATCGGCATCCCGCTCGCCGCGGGCATCGTCAACTTCGTCGTGCTCACCGCGGCCCTGTCGTCCTGCAACTCCGGCATGTACTCCACCGGCCGGATGCTGCGCGACCTCGCCTCCAACGGCGAGGCCCCCAAGGCGCTCGGCAAGCTCAACAGCCGCCGCACGCCGGCGGTCGGCATCGCGCTCTCCGTCACCCTCATGGGCATCGGTGTGGTCCTCAACTACATCGTCCCGGAGAAGGCCTTCGGCTACGTGGTGTCCGTCGCCACCGCGGCCGGCATCTGGACCTGGATGATGATCCTCGTCAGCCACATCCGCTACCGCTCCGCGGTGGACGCCGGACGGCTGCGCGCCTCGTCCTTCCCGGCTCCGGGCGGCGCCGTCTTCAGCTGGGTCGCCCTGCTCTTCCTGATCGGCGTGACCGGCATGGTCGCCTTCGACGAGGCCGGCCGGATCTCCCTGTACGTCGCCGCCGTCTGGGCCCTGGGCCTCGCCGTCGGCTGGCAGGTGCTGAAGCGGAACAACCCGCGGATCGCCGAGCGGGCGCAGCGGGAGTACGCGGCGAAGTCCCACTGACGACCGCGCTGTCCACCGACCGTCTCACCTGATGGCCTCCGGATCTCGGATCCGGAGGCCGTCCGCCTATCCTGTGGCCCATGCTGACCATCACCCAGGCCCTCTTCGACCAGATCGTCGCCCACGCCCGCGAGGACCACCCGGACGAGGCCTGCGGCGTCGTCGCCGGACCGGAGGGCTCCGGCCGCCCCGAGCGCTTCATCCCGATGCTCAACGCGGCCCGTTCGCCCACGTTCTACGAGTTCGACTCGGGCGATCTGCTCAAGCTCTACCGCGAGCTGGACGACCGGGACGAGGAGCCCGTGATCATCTACCACTCGCACACCGCGACCGAGGCGTACCCCTCCCGCACCGACGTCAGCTACGCCAACGAGCCCGGCGCCCACTACGTCCTGGTCTCCACGGCGGACACCGACGACGCGGGGCCCTTCCAGTTCCGCTCGTTCCGCATCGTGGACGGCGAGATCACCGAAGAGGACGTGAAGGTCGTGGAGGCGTACTGAGCCGCCGCCGCGGGCGCCTGACGAGCAGGTCCCGCCACGCCGAGCACACCCGGCGCAGAGCGGGACGAACCCCCTCCGAACGCCCCAGGTCCGCATCCTGAGCGCATAACGTCCACCATGCGAGATCACACTCCGGGAGACGGCCCGGGAATCGATACGATGAGCGCATGGTTCCCCCTGACGTGAGCGACAAGACGCCGAGCACTCTGCTGCTCGTGGCGCGGCTGCACGTCGACCTGTGCCGCCTCGCCAGCGCGATGTGTACGGCCGCGCCCTGTCGTTCCCACGGCACAGCCTGACGGAACAGCGCACTCCAGCCACACCCCCTCGCGCGGGGGCCACAGCCGCGCGCCCCTACGCCACCTTCCACAACAGGAGCCCACGTCATGGCCATCGAGGTCCGCATCCCGACCATCCTCCGCACCTACACCGGCGGCGCCAAGGCCGTCGAGGGCAACGGGGACACCCTCGCCGAGCTCTTCGCCGACCTCGAGTCCCGCCACAACGGCATCCAGGAGCGCATCGTCGAGGGCGAGCAGCTGCGCCGCTTCGTGAACGTCTACCTGAATGACGAGGACGTCCGCTTCCTCGACGGCATCTCCACCAAGCTCGCCGACGGCGACAGCGTCACGATCCTGCCGGCCGTCGCCGGCGGCATGGTCTGATCGCTGATGCGATACGACTCCCCGCTCGCGGCCGTAGGCAACACGCCGCTGGTCCGGCTCCCGCGGCTGTCGCCCTCCGACGACGTCCGCATCTGGGCCAAGCTCGAGGACCGCAACCCCACCGGCTCGATCAAGGACCGCCCCGCGCTCCACATGGTCGAGCAGGCGGAGAAGGACGGCCGCCTCACCCCGGGCTGCACCATCCTCGAGCCCACCAGCGGCAACACCGGCATCTCGCTGGCGATGGCGGCCAAGCTCAAGGGCTACAGCATCGTCTGCGTCATGCCCGAGAACACCTCGCAGGAACGGCGTGACCTGCTGAAGATGTGGGGCGCCGAGATCATCCCGTCGCCCGCGGCCGGCGGCTCCAACACGGCCGTACGCGTGGCCAAGGAGCTCGCCGAGCAGAACCCGTCCTGGGTGATGCTCTACCAGTACGGAAACCCGGACAACGCCGGCGCCCACTACGCCACCACCGGCCCGGAGATCCTCGCCGACCTGCCGTCCGTCACGCACTTCGTCGCGGGCCTCGGCACCACGGGCACCCTCATGGGCGTCGGACGTTACCTGCGCGAGAACAAGCCCGACGTGAAGATCGTGGCCGCCGAACCGCGCTACGACGACCTCGTCTACGGCCTGCGCAACCTCGACGAGGGCTTCGTCCCCGAGCTGTACGACGCGTCCGTGCTGACCACCCGCTTCTCGGTCGGCTCGGCGGACGCGGTCACCCGCACCCGCGAACTCCTCCAGCAGGAGGGCATCTTCGCGGGCGTCTCCACCGGCGCCGCCCTGCACGCCGCGATCGGCGTCGGGAAGAAGGCCGTCAAGGCCGGAGAGCCCGCGGACATCGTGTTCGTGGTGGCCGACGGCGGATGGAAGTACCTGTCGACGGGCGTCTACACCGCGGAGACGACGGAGGCGGCGATCGAGACACTGCAGGGCCAGCTCTGGGCCTGACCCCGGTCATGATCGGCCAGAGGCGCGGAGGGCCGGACACCCGAAGACCGTGAGCGGTCACAACTTCATACGAACCAGGCGATGTCACCCCTCGTTCCCGACCCGGGACGGGGGGTGACGTTACCCACAACACGGGGCGGCTGAGGAGCGACCGGCCGTTTCGCGCCTTACGCTCGACGCACCGCACGACCTTCCCCCAGCCCTCCCCGTCAACGGAGGTTCCAGCTCCATGAAGCTCACCGTCGTCGGCTGCTCCGGGTCGTTCCCGTCCGCGGAATCGGCCTGCTCGAGCTACCTCGTAGAGGCCGACGGCTTCCGGCTGCTCCTCGACATGGGCAACGGCGCCCTCGGAGAGTTGCAGCGCCACTGTGGTCTCTACGATCTCGACGCCATCTTCCTCAGCCACCTTCACGCGGACCACTGCATCGACATGTGCGGGTACTTCGTGGCCCGCTACTACCGCCACGACGGCGGCCGCTGCGCCCCCATCCCGGTCCACGGACCAGAGGGCACCGAACAGCGTCTGACCACGGCCTACGCCGACACGCCTTCCGCCTCCTCCATGAGCGAGGTGTTCGACTTCCACACTTTGAAGCCGGGGCACTTCGAGATCGGCCCCTTCTCCGTCTTCACGGAGAGGCTGGCGCATCCCGTCGAGGCGTACGGAATCCGGCTGGAGCACGGCGGCAGGACGCTGACGTACTCGGGCGACACCGGTGTGTGCGACGCGCTCGACGACCTCGCCGCAGGCGCGGACCTCTTCCTGTGCGAGGCGTCCTTCACGCACGGCAAGGAGGACATCCCGGACCTCCACCTCAACGGCCGGGAGGCCGGGGCCTACGCCCGGCGCGCGAACGCGGGCCGGCTCGTCCTGACCCACATCCCGCCGTGGACGGACCCCGGGCAGACGCTGCGCGACGCCCGGGCCGTGTACGACGGCCCGACGGAGGTCGCGCGTCCCGGCGCGGTCTACGAGATCTGACGGCCGACCGGCCCGCCGGCCCCGGCCGCACAGGCAACGGCCAAGGCCCCTGCCCTCCCGACGGAGGACAGGGGCCTTGGCCGTGGTGACGCGAGGGCTACTTCGCCTCGGCCTTCTGCAGCTCTGCGAGCTCCTCGTCGGACTCGCGGCCCGGCGTGGGGAGGTTGAACTTGGTGATCGCGAAGCGGAACACCACGTAGTAGACCGCCGCGAAGCAGAGGCCGACCAGGGCCAGGCCCCACGGGTTGGACGCGATACCCAGGTTGAGCAGGAAGTCGATCGCGCCGGCGGAGAAGCCGAAGCCGTCCTTCATCCCGAGCGCCCAGGTCAGCGCCATGGAGACACCGGTCAGCACGGCGTGGATCGCGTACAGCACCGGCGCGATGAACATGAAGGTGAACTCGATCGGCTCGGTCACACCGGTGACGAACGAGGTCAGCGCGAGGGAGAACATCATGCCGCCGACGACCTTGCGGCGCTCGGGGCGGGCACAGTGCACGATCGCGAGGCAGGCCGCCGGGAGGGCGAACATCATGATCGGGAAGAAGCCGGTCATGAACTGTCCGGCCGTCGGGTCGCCGGCGAGGAAGCGCGCGATGTCGCCGCTCTTGCCCTCGTAGGAGCCGGCCTGGAGCCACGGGAACGAGTTCAGCAGGTGGTGCATGCCGACGGGGATCAGGGCCCGGTTGGCGACACCGAAGATGCCCGCGCCGACCGCGCCGGAACCGACCAGCCACTCACCGAGGTTGTGCAGACCGGCGCCGAGCCAGGGCCAGATCAGACCGAAGACGACACCGATGACCAGACCCGCGAAGGCGGAGAGGATCGGGACCAGGCGCCGGCCGCCGAAGAAGCCCGCCCAGTCGGGCAGCTTGGTGCGGTAGAAGCGCTGGTACAGCAGGGCGACGACGATGCCCATGACCACACCGCCGAGGACACCGGCGTTCACCGGGGCCTCGTTCATGACGATCTTGCCGTCCGCGACGGCGGCGACCTTCGGCAGGTTGCTGTCCGTGAACTGGGCCAGCACGCTCTTGAAGACCAGGTAGCCGGTCACGGCCGCGAGCGCGGTCGAACCGTCGGACTTCTTCGCGAAGCCGATGGCGATGCCGACGGCGAACAGCAGCGGCATGTTGTCGAGCAGAGCGCCACCACCGGCCGCCATGTAACCGGCGATCTTGGTGATGAACCCGGGGAACGACTCCTTGCCGAGCATGTCCGCCTGGCCGAAGCGCACCAGGAGCGCGGCGGCGGGCAGCACGGCGACGGGCAGCATCAGGCTGCGGCCGATGCGCTGCATGACAGCCATCACGCCTGCGCCCGTCTTCTTCTTGTCCGCCTCTGGGGCGGCGCTGGCCGTGGACATCAACTTCCTCCAGTGGGCAAGGCGCCGCCAGAGGACACAACTACGGGGGAGGGCGGCGTCTCAAAAAGGGGAATGCGGCCTGTGGTCTGGACCGCATGGTCTACACCATTGAGTGGTGTAGACCTGTTGTAGCACGGTGAGGGTTAGATAAGGAACCTGCGAATTTTCCGGACCCGATAACGATCCGGTCAATGCGTGCAAAAGACCTCCGGGACCCGAGGTCCCGGAGGCCTTCCCTGCCTGGTCGGCGGCTCTACTTGGTCGCTTCCCGGTCCAACTCCTCCTGGACCTCCTCCGGCTCCCGCCCAGGTGTAGGGATGTTGAACAAAGTGATCGCCAGCCGGAAGACGACGTAGTAGACCACCGCGAACCCGGCTCCGATCGGCAGGATCAGCCACGGCTTCGTATCCAGGTGCCAGTTGACGACGTAGTCGATCAGACCCGCGGAGAAGCTGAAGCCCGCGTGCACCCCCAGCGCCCAGGTGATCGCCATCGACGCCCCCGTCAGCAGGGCGTGCAGCCCGTACAGCAGCGGCGCCACGAACATGAAGGAGAACTCGATCGGCTCCGTCACACCCGTCACGAACGACGTCAGGCCGACCGAGAACATCAGGCCGGCCACGCGCTTGCGGTGCTCCGGGCGCGCGCAGTGGGTGATCGCCAGGGCGGCCGCGGGAAGCCCGAACATCATGATCGGGAAGAAGCCCGACATGAACAGACCCGCGTCGGGGTCCCCCGCGAAGAAGCGGGTCAGGTCCCCCTGCACCACCGCGTCGTCCTCGCCCTGGTACTCACCCGCCTGGAACCAGAAGAACGTGTTCAGGAACTGGTGCATGCCGATCGGGATCAGCAGCCGGTTCGCGACACCGAAGATGCCCGCGCCCCAGGCCCCGAGGTCGATCAGCCGCTTCGAGAACGCCGTCAGCGCGTCGCCGACCGGGTCCCACAGCAGGCCGAACAGCACACCCAGCACACAGCAGAGGAACGCCATGATGATCGGGACGAGCCGGCGCCCGTTGAAGAAGCCCAGCCAGTCCACCAGCCGGGTGCGGTGGTAGCGCTGCCAGATCACGGCCGTCAGCAGGCCGATCAGGATGCCGCCGAGCACGCCCGGATTCTGCGGCGTGCCGTCCGGCATCGCCTCCGTCACCGTGCCGTCGACCGGGAACGCCTTGAGGACGTTGAAGTAGACGAGGAAGCCCGCCACCGCCGCGAGAGCGGTCGAACCGTCGGCCTTCTTCGCGAAACCGATCGCGACGCCGATGCAGAACAGCAGGGGCAGGCCCAGGCTGCCGTCGAGGATGCCGCCCCCGCCCTTGATCAGGACCTCCGAGGTCCGCTCCCAGAACGGGCCGTCCAACGAGGCGCCGAACAGGTTGCCGAGGCTGACCAGCAGGCCCGCCGCGGGCAGCACCGCGACCGGCAGCTGCAGGCTGCGGCCGATCTTCTGCAGTCCCTGGAAGAGTCCGTTCCACCACTTCCGCCGCGGCGCTGCCGCGCTCTCGGTGCTCATCGGCGTCCTCCCGGAACAGGCCTGGTTTGGCTGCTGTTGCAGACTGGTGTAGACCAGTCGCGATACGGTCCTGGGGCCCGGTCGCGAGACAGGGCACCGGTGATCGTCATCTTTCGATACAAGACGGTTACTCGCCCGTGAAGATGGGCCAACCGTGCGTTACCGTGACAACCCGGACCTACGGTGGGCCGAGGCGGTGGGCCGGACGCTCAACGCTCCGAACGCAGGGAGAAAGACATGGCCAGCAAGGCTGAGAAGATCGTCGCCGGGCTCGGCGGCATCGACAACATCGAGGAGATCGAAGGCTGCATCACCCGCCTCCGTACCGAGGTCGCGGACCCCAGCCTTGTCGACGAAGCCGCCCTCAAGGCCGCCGGCGCCCACGGCGTCGTCAAGATGGGCACCGCCGTCCAGGTCGTCATCGGCACCGACGCCGACCCGATCGCCGCCGACATCGAAGACATGATGTGACCTGAGCGGACACCGACGCACGAGGGGCCTGATCCGGCCGAGCGGAACAGGCCCCTCACCCATCTGCCGATAGGCTCGGCGCCATGTCTCGAATCGACGGCCGCACCCCCGAACAGCTCCGCCCCGTCACCATCGAACGCGGATGGAGCAAGCACGCCGAGGGCTCCGTCCTCATCTCCTTCGGAGACACCAAGGTCTTCTGCACCGCCTCCTTCACCGAAGGCGTCCCCCGCTGGCGCAAGGGCAGCGGCGAAGGCTGGGTCACCTCCGAATACTCGATGCTCCCCCGCTCCACCAACACCCGCGGCGACCGCGAATCCGTACGCGGCAAGATCGGCGGCCGCACCCACGAGATCAGCCGCCTCATCGGCCGCTCCCTCCGCGCCGTCATCGACTACAAGGCACTCGGCGAGAACACCGTCGTCCTCGACTGCGACGTCCTCCAGGCCGACGGCGGAACCCGCACCGCCGCCATCACCGGCGCCTACGTGGCCCTCGCCGACGCCATCGCCTGGGCCCAGACCAAAAAGATCGTCAAGCCCGGCCGCAAGCCCCTCACCGGCACCGTCGCCGCCGTCAGCGTCGGCATCGTCGACGGCACCCCCCTCCTCGACCTCTGCTACGAGGAGGACGTCCGCGCCGAGACCGACATGAACGTCGTCTGCACCGGCGACGGCCGCTTCGTCGAGGTCCAGGGCACCGCGGAGGCCGAGCCCTTCGACCGCAAGGAGCTCAACGCACTCCTCGACCTCGCCACCGGAGGCTGCGCCGACCTCGCCGCCCTCCAGGCCGAGGCCCTCGGGCAGAACCCCCGATAACCGCCGGCGGCAGACACACTCCGTCCGCCGCCAAGAGCAGCCGACGGACAGAAACCGCCAGGTAAAGAAGCAACCAAGAAGCCCCCACGGGGCGTCGTATCCGATACGGGCGCACGGGCCGAACCGTGCGCCCGTCCGTATCCGGGGAGGACCGTCAGAATGTCTGCGCGCCGCCGCATCGCACTCACCATCGCCGCCGCTGCCCTCATCGTGCCCGCAGCCGCCGGCTGCAGCGCCCTCGACAAGGCACTCGACTGCGTCGAGACGGCCGACGCCATCGCCACCAGCGTCAACAAGCTCCAAGAGGCCGTCGCCAGCGCCACCGATGACCCCACCAAGGCCCGCGAGGCACTCGACGACATAGACCGCGAACTCGCCGGCCTCGGCGACAAGACCGACAACGCCGACCTCACCAAGGCCGTCGACGACCTCGGCACCGGCGTCGACAACGTCCGCAAGTCCATCGAGAACGGCGACGCCACCCCCGACATCACCCCCGTCACCGACGCGGCCACCGAGATCGGCAAGGTCTGCACCCCCGGGTGACCCCGATAATCGGGACATGACCCGACTGATCCTCGCCACACGCAACGCCGGAAAGATCACCGAACTCAAGGCCATCCTCGCCGACGCGGGCGTCACCCACGAACTCGTCGGCGCGGACGCCTACCCGGAGATCCCGGACGTCAAGGAGACCGGCGTCACCTTCGCCGAGAACGCCCTCCTCAAGGCGCACGCCCTCGCCAAGGCCACCGGCCTGCCCGCCGTCGCCGACGACTCCGGCCTCTGCGTCGACGTCCTCGGCGGCGCGCCCGGCATCTTCTCCGCGAGGTGGTCCGGCCGCCACGGCGACGATCAGGCGAACCTCGAACTGCTCCTCGCGCAACTCCTCGACATCGACACCCCCCACCGCGGCGCCCACTTCGCCTGCGCGGCCGCCCTCGCCCTCCCCGACGGCACGGAACGCGTCGTGGAAGGCCGCCTCCGCGGCACCCTCCGCCGCTCCCCGCACGGCACGAACGGCTTCGGCTACGACCCGATCCTCCAGCCGGAGGGCGACAGTCGTACCTGCGCGGAACTCACCCCGGACGAGAAGAACGCGATCAGCCACCGGGGCAAGGCGTTCCGGGCACTGGTGCCGGTGGTGAAGGAACTGCTGGGCTGAACTCAAGAGAAACGGCCTGCGAATCGATCCATCGATTCGCAGGCCGTTCACGTGCGGCGGAAGGGATTCGAACCCTCAAGCCCGGTCAGGGGCCACAGATCCTAAGTCTGCTGTGTCACCATTGCACCACCGCCGCTAGCTGCCTGTCATGCTACCGGGATGGGTCCGGGACTCGTGAAGGTGGCCCGTGATGAGTCGGGCGTCGGCCTCCGCCCCGACACCATGTGCCGGTGATCGCATGGCAGTTGGGACACAGCAGCCGAAGGTTCTCCCGTCTGTCGTCCCCGGGAACGCCGTTGATGTGATCGACCTCGAGCGTCATCGGCTTGCCACGCCAGACCGGTCCCGTGCCACAGCGGGCGCACCGTTCCGGAATTCCGATGTCCAGGAGTGCGCGGCGCAGAATGACCGTTCGGGTGCGACCGTTCTGTTCGCGCTTGACCAGGACCTCGTCGGCATGGAGGCGGGCGGTCGGGCCGGGCTTCCCACGTTGATGAGCCTGTCCCAGGAAGTGGTCAATGGAGATGCCCTCTTCCTTGATCCAACGGCGCAGCAGGGCGCGCTGGCCGCCATTGTCCCGTCGGCCCAGAAGACGTAGTGCCTCTGCGAGGGATATTGAGGAGCTGACCGCATGTCGCAACTCATCGGTGGCAGGGCGTGGTCGACGTTGCCGCGTCGAGAAGTGCGAGACATCGATCCCGAAGTGGGCGAAGCGCTTCATGAGGTATCGGTCGAGCTTCGCGTACGGTGACGTGCCGAGGAAGGCGATGACTTCGTCGATGTTGCTGCAGCGCAGTGCCGCATCGCTCAACAGCTCGCGGGTGTATGCCGTTCGTGAGGTCATCGTGGTTGCCTGTCGATCGTGTGCAATCTGCGTTTCCGCCCCCTGTATGTGTCGGTGGACGAGTGGCAGTTCGGGCAGAGCAGTCGAAGATTGTCCAGACAGTTGTTCCGCCAGTCCCCATCGATGTGGTCCACCTCGAGTGGCAGAGGACAGCCCTGCCAGGCTGCGTCCAGGCCGCACAGTGCACACGACTGCGCCACCCCCGACTCTGCCAGCGCACGCTTTAGCAACTGGTTCGATGTGCGCGTGGTGTCGTCCGTAGGCTTCCTGACCAGAATTTCGGCAGCGGACCGGCGGCGGCTGTTGGTTCGCATGCGCTCCGTGCGCGCCCGTGATTCGAAGTGCGATGTGTCGATGCCCAATGCCCGGATGCGGCGACTGATGTGGGTGTGCTGACCTCCCAGAACGTCAAGGCCGAGGTTGCGCAGCACCTGACACATGTTGGTCGACTCTCTGACAGCGGCATCGAGGAGTTCGCGGCTCCATCGATGCCCTTCGCGCTCGAAGTGCGATGTGGAGACACCAAGGCGGCGGAGTCGGTCACGCAAGTAAGCCCGGCGTGCCTTGTTCTTCGGATCCACCCCCAGTTTCTCCAGCGTCTCGCTCAGCGTCCGCGACGATTCCGCCGCCTCCGCGAGGCGTTGTCGTGTATACGGGCTAGCTGGCATCGTCCCCTCCGTCCCCGGCCGCGTGTTCGCGGTCTCGTACGGAGTAACGAACCGTTTATCGGACGGTTACTGCCGATAAACGGAACGGCCCGCCCCGGTTGCCGGGCGGGCCGGCCGTCGTGAAGCGGTCAGAACTTCGGCTCCGGGGCCGCCGCCAGGACCATGTCCGCGGCCTCCTCCTTTGTGCTCACCGACGGGGGCGAGCCCTCCAGGGGCTTCTGGGCGGTCTCCTTCATGCACGCCACCGCGATCACGCCGACCAGCGCCGCCGCCATCGAGTAGTAGGCCGGCATCAGGTTGCTGCCGGTGAGGCTGATCAGGGCCGTGATCACCAGGGGGGTGGTGCCGCCGAAGAGGGAGGCGGAGAGGTTGTAGCCGACGGAGAGGGAGCCGTACCTGACGTGGGTGGGGAACAGCGCCGGCAGGGCAGCGGACATGGTGCCGAGCAGGCAGACCAGGGACAGGCCCAGCATCAGCATGCCCGCGGAGATCGCCAGGATGCTCCCCTGGCCGATCAGCAGGAACGCGGGTGCCGACAGGAAGAGGAAGCCGAGCATGCCCGCCATGAGCAGGGGTTTGCGGCCGTAGCGGTCGTTCAGGCGGCCCACCTGGTTGATGATCGCCATGAGGCAGACCATGACGCCGATCAGGATGAGCAGGCCGTGCGTCTCGCTGTAGCCGAGCTCGTCGGACAGGTACGTCGGCATGTACGACAGCAGCATGTAGTCGGTGATGTTGTACGCGCCGACGAGGGCGATGCACAGGATCAGCGTCGGCCAGTACCTGCGGAAGATGTCGGCGAGGTCGCCCGTGGCCGTCGTCTCGACGGTCTCCGCCGTATCGGGGGCGTGCGCGGACTCCGCTTCGAGCCTCTGGAAGGCCGGGGTCTCGTCGAGCTTCAGTCGCAGGTAGACGCCGACGAGGCCCAGTGGCGCGGCGACGAGGAAGGGCAGCCGCCAGCCCCAGGCCTCCATGGCGTCGCTGCCGAGCCATGCGGTGAGGAGGGTGACCAGCCCGGCCGCGCCGACGTAGCCGGCGAGTGTGCCGAGTTCGAGGAAGCTGCCGAAGAAGCCGCGTCGTTTGTCGGGGGCGTATTCGGCGATGAAGGTGGACGCGCCGCCGTATTCGCCGCCGGTGGAGAAGCCTTGTACGAGGCGGAAGAGGATCAGCAGGGCGGGCGCCCAGAATCCGATGGTGGCGTACGAGGGGATCAGGCCGATGGCGCCGGTGCCGATCGCCATCATGATCATGGTCGCGGCCAGCACCTTCTTGCGGCCGATCTTGTCACCCAGCGGGCCGAAGACCATGCCGCCGAGCGGGCGAACGAGGAAGGCGACGGCGAAGGTCGCGAAGGAGGAGAGCAGCTGGACCGTGTCGTTCCCGGAGGGGAAGAAGACGTGGCCGATGGTGACGGCCAGGTAGCTGTAGATCCCGAAGTCGAACCACTCCATGGCGTTGCCGAGCGAGGCGGCTTTCACCGCGCGCCGTACTGCCGCTTCGTCGGTGACCGTGATGTCGGTCCGCCGGAGTCTGGGGTTCCTCCGCTGTTTGATCGTGCGGAAGAGTACGGGGTGTCGCTTGATCGCTGCGGGATCGGCCGTCGGTTCCTGGCCGCTTTCCGCCATGACCTGTTCCTTTCCTGGACTCCTCTTCCAAGAGAATCGTCTGCTTCCGCGCGCCAACCGCAAACCGAAGTCCCATGCGAATGGGACTTCGGTCACGCAGTGTGCGAACGGCCGGGAAGGGTGTGGAAAGGGGGGAGGGGGTGCGGCTCAGATGCCGAGGTCCTTGATGATTTTCGCGACATGCCCGGTGGCCTTGACGTTGTACAGGGCGCGCTCGACCTTGCCCTCCTCGTCGACGACGACCGTGGAGCGGATCACGCCGGTCACCGTCTTGCCGTAGAGCTTCTTCTCGCCGAATGCGCCGTATGCCTCAAGGACCTCCTTGGAGGGGTCGCCGACGAGCGTGACCTTGAGGTCCTCCTTCTCGCGGAACTTCGCCAGCTTCTCGGGCTTGTCCGGCGACACGCCGATGACGTCGTAGCCGGCTCCGGCCAGCAGTTCGAGGTTGTCCGTGAAGTCGCAGGCCTGCTTGGTGCAGCCGGGGGTGAGTGCGGCGGGGTAGAAGTACACGATCACCTTGCGGCCCTTGTGGTCCGCGAGCGAGACCTCGTTGCCGTCGGCGTCGGGAAGGGTGAAGGCGGGGGCGGTGTCGCCGGGCTGGAGTCGCTCGCTCATGGTTCTCCTCGGTGTGCTTCGGGGCGTACGGCGTCGAGCGTAATGGGGGTGCCGTCGGGTGCGGTGGCGGGTGAGCTGACAGACTGTCGACGAAGGACTACCGGACACGACCACGGAGGCAGCGCGGTGTCGGATGCCAGGACCCCTGCGCAGATCGAGGCGGACATCGTCCGCAGGCGCGAGCGGCTCGCCGAGACGCTCGACGAGATCGGTGTGCGTGTGCACCCCAAGACGGTCATCGGTGACGCGAAGGCCAAGGTCGCCTCGACGGTGGACCGGACGGCCGGGCGTGCTTTCGTCGCGGTGAACCGGTCCGTCTCGGACGTGAAGGCGCAGTTCGTGTCGGAGGACGGGTCGCCGAGGCTGGAGCGGCTGGTGCCGGTGGCGCTGGTGGCGGTCGGTCTGGTGGGTCTGCTCGCCGTGTCGGCGCGCAGGCGGCGTTTGTGACCCTGAGGCCCATGGGGGTGTCCGTGGCAGGTAGGTTCGTCGCGTGAGCGCCAAGAGCCATGAGCACAGCCCCCAGCACGACAAGCTGCCCATCCGGATGCTGCACGACCGTGTGCTGGTGAGGACCGACATCCCGGAGGGTGAGCGGCGTTCCACCGGCGGCATCGTCATCCCGGCGACCGCGGCGGTGGGCCGGCGTCTGTCCTGGGCCGAGGTGGTCGCGGTCGGGCAGAGCGTGCGGACGGTGGAGCCCGGGGACCGGGTGCTGTACGACCCGGAGGACCGGGCGGAGGTCGAGGTGCGGGGCGTCGCGTACGCGTTGATGCGGGAGCGGGATCTGCACGCGGTGGCGGCCGACCGTTTCCAGGGCTCGGAGGATTCGACGGGGCTGTATCTGTAGGGCCTGTACGCGGGCTTTCTCGAGGCGGCAGGCAGGGCCGGTGGCGGAGGTCACCGGCCCTTTCGTCTGCTCCGGGGGCGCGTTTTGCTACGTTGGAGGGACCCCGACGAGACGCGCCGTACCGGGTAGGAAAAGACGACGCACCCCGTTGTTGTTCGCGTTGTTCCGCGTCTCGGAGGTGCCGTCATGGCCTGGGTCCTGCTTGTTGTCGCCGGTCTGCTCGAGGTGGGCTGGTCGATCGGTATGAAGTTCACCGAGGGTTTCACCAGGCTGTGGCCGAGTGTGTTCACCGGTGCGGGGATCGTCGCGAGCATGCTGCTGCTGTCGTATGCGGCGAAGTCCCTGCCGATCGGCACGGCCTACGGCGTGTGGGTCGGGATCGGTGCGGCCGGTGCGGCCGTGGTCGGCATGCTGGTGCTGGACGAGCCGGTGACCGCCGCCCGGATCTTCTTCGTGTGTCTGCTGCTGGTGGCGGTGGTCGGTCTCAAGGCGACCTCGGGGCACTGAGCCGCTACGGGCTGCCGGGTGCTCCGAGGCCGCCGGGTTCCGTCGGGGCCGGTGGGTTCGGTGGTCAGTGGGGCCGGGCGGCCGGGCCGGTGGGGCCGGTCGGGGGCGTCGCCGGGGCGGGTGCGGCCGGTGTGAGGGGTGCGGCGGGGCTGCCGGCCCCGGTCGGTGTGCGGGGGGTCCGTCCGGACGGGCCCGCGGGGCCGGTGCCGGTTGCCTGGCCCGCGCCGGGCCGGCTGCCCGCGCCGCCGACTCCGTAGGGGCCTCCGTCGCGTCCGTTGCCGGCCTGCTCGCCGGGGTCGCGGGGCCGGTAGGGGTCCTCGGGGTTGCCGGACTCCTGGTTCTCGGGGTCCCGCTGTCCCGGCGGCGGTTCGTTCGAGCCGGGCGCGAGTCGCAGGTCGAAGCCCTGGACGGGGGTGCCTTCGAGGGCGGCGGCCGTGTACTGGCCCCAGATCTGGGCGGGGGCGCCGCCGCCGTTGATGCGTCCCATGCCCAGTGCCCCGTACAGCGGTGTCTGGGCGCCGGTCTTCGGGTTCTGGCCCATGACGGCGACGACGGTGGCCAGTTCGGGGGTGTAGCCGGCGAACCAGGCGGCCCGGTCCTCCTCCGCGGTGCCGGTCTTGCCGGCGGCGGGGCGGCCGGCGGACTGGGCGGCGGAGCCGGTGCCGCCGTCGACGACGCCGCGCAGGACGGCGGTGGTGGTGTCGGCGGCCTCGCGGCTGACGGCCTGTTCGGTGCTCGGTTCGGGGAGCGGCACTTCGGTGCCGTTCTTGGTGATGCTCTCGACGAGTGTGTGCTCGGTGTGTTCGCCGTGGTTGGCGAGGGTGGCGTACGCGCCCGCCATGTCGAGGACGCTGGCGGTGGCCGGGCCGAGGGCGATGGAGGGGGAGGGGCTGAGGTCGGGAGTGGTCTTGGGGATGCCGAGGGCGATGGCGGTGTCCATGACGCGGGAGGGGCCGACGTCGACCGCCATCTGCGCGAAGACGGCGTTGACGGATTCGTCGGCGGCTCTGCGGACGGGGATGGGACCGTAGGAGACGTCGTCCTCGTTCTCGGGGGCGTAGCGTGCGCCGGTCCAGCCCTGGACGGGGCGTTTGCTGTCGCCGACGTAGACGGTGTTGGGGTTGATGGGGTGGCCGTCCTGGGTGGTGGAGCGGTTCTCCACGGCGGCGGCGATGACGAACGGTTTGAAGGTGGAGCCGACCTGGTAGTCGCGGCGGGTGGCGTTGTTGACGAACTGTTTGGTGTAGTCGATGCCGCCGTACATGGCGACGACCTTGCCGGTGGCCGGTTCGACGGAGACGCCGCCGACGCGGACGTTGCGGTCGGCGTCGCGTTCGCTGTCGAGTTCCGAGATCACCTGCTCGTCGACGGCGGCGGAGAGTGCGTCCTGCTTGCCGCGCTGGAGTGTGGTGGTGATCCGGTGGCCGCCGGTGGCGAGCGTCTTCTCGTCGAGGATGCCGCGTGCCGCGAGGTACTCCTTCACGGCCTGGACGATGTAGCCGCCCTGGCCGGAGAGTCCGCTGACGGGCTTGGCCCGTTCCGGCATCGGGAAGGTCAGGTCCGCCCGGTCCTCGGAGCTGAGCCACTTCTCCTTCACCATGCCGCCGAGGACGTACTTCCACCGGGCGAGCGCCGCCTGCTTGTTCTCGGGGTAGGTGGCGACGTCGTAGGCGTTGGGCGCGTTGAGGAGGGAGGCGAGGTAGGCGCCCTGTGCGATGTCGACGTCCTGGACGTCCTTGCCGTAGTAGGCGTGGGCGGCGGCCTGGATGCCGTAGGCGTTGCGGCCGAAGTAGCTGGTGTTGAGGTAGCCCTCGAGGATCTCGTCCTTGCTCTGGTTGCGGCCGAGCTTGATCGCGATGAAGAACTCCTTCACCTTGCGGGTGATGGTCTGTTCCTGGCCGAGGTAGTAGTTCTTGACGTACTGCTGGGTGATGGTGGAGCCGGACTGTTTGCCCTTGCCGGTGACGGTGTTCCAGGCTGCGCGCACCATGGCCATCGGGTCGATGGCGGGCGCGCTGTAGAAGTCGCGGTCCTCGGCGGCGAGTACGGCGCGCCGGACGGGGAGGGGGATCTTGTCCAGGGAGACGTTCTCGCGGTTGACGTCGCCGTCGCGGGCGATGTGGGTGCCGTCCTCGTAGAGGTAGACGTTGGTCTGGGCGGTGGCCGCGGCGTTGGCGGGCGGGATGTCGACGAGCAGGTAGCCGGTGACGAGGCCGCCGATGACGAGCAGTGAGGCGAAGAGCAGGGCGCCGAGTGTGACGCGCCAGGTGGGGACGGCGCGACGCCAGCCGGTGCGCTTGGGGCGGGATGCGCGGCCCTTCTTCTTGCCGGTCTTCACCGCGGCGGTCGCGGTGGCCCCGGTGTGTGCCGTGTGCGTGGAGGGGACCGGCTCGTCGGGTTCCTCGTCGCCGTCGCCGTCGGGGTCCTCGTCCGTGGGCGCCGCTTTTTCCGTGGCGGGGGCCTCGTCGTCGGCGCCTTCCTGGGCGTCGCCGCTTTCCCCGTCGTCGGCGGCGCGTGGACCGTCGTCGGCGCGTGCCTCGTCCGCCTCGGGGGTGTCGTCCTCCCCGGGGGGCCGGTCCGTGTCGTCGGGGCCGGTCTCCGTGCCGGGCCGCTTGTCCGTGTCGGGCGGGTCGGCTGCCGTCGCGTCCCGGGGTGTCCAGCCCTGCTGCTGCGGCTCGTCGCTCATGGCACACATACTGCACTTTTTGTATCGATAACCCCCGTATCCGGGCGCTTTCGGCGTCGTAAATCCCCTCGCGATGGCCAGTCGCCCTGGGCTAGGGTCGTGCGCTTTGGTGCCTGGACGGACGCGTGGAGGGGGGAGCGGCTGTGCGGCTTTACGCGGTCGTCGCAGCGGGTGGGTTCCGGCGCTATGCGACGTATCGGGTGGCGACGGCGGCAGGGGTGTTCACCAACACCGTTTTCGGGTTCATCCTGGCGTACACCTATATCGCCCTGTGGGACGAGCGTCCGCAGCTCGGCGGGTACGACCAGTCGGAAGCGCTCACCTATGTGTGGCTGGGACAGGCGCTGCTGATGACCTGCGCCATGATGGGCGGCGGTTTCGAGGACGAGCTGATCGAGCGGATCCGTACCGGCGACATCGCCATCGACCTCTACCGCCCCGCCGACCTCCAACTCTGGTGGCTGGCGGGCGACCTGGGCCGGGCCGCCTTCCATCTGCTCGGACGGGGCATCGTGCCGATGGTGCTCGGCGCCCTGGCGTTCGACCTGGCACTGCCCGCGTCGCCATGGACCTGGGCGGCGTTCCTGCTGTCCGTGGCGCTCGGCGTGGTGGTGAGCTTCGCGGTGCGGTTCCTGGTGTCGCTGTCGGCGTTCTGGCTGATGGACGGCGCCGGTGTGATGCAGATGTGCTGGCTGGCGGGGCTGTTCTTCTCGGGGATGCTGCTGCCGCTGAGCCTCTTCCCGGGCCTGCTGGGCGAGGTGGCACGGGCACTGCCCTGGTCGTCGCTGCTCCAGGTGCCCGCGGACGTGTTCCTCGGCAAGCACACCGGGTGGGACCTGCTCCAGGTGTACGCCTTCCAGGGCGGCTGGGCGCTCGCGCTGCTCGCGGCCGGCCGGATGCTGCAGACCGTGGCGACCCGCCGGGTGGTGGTCCAGGGTGGCTGACGCGCTCAGGGCGTACGGGCTGATCGTGGCGATGTGGGTGCGCTCGACGATGGCCTACCGCGCGTCGTTCGCGATGACGACGCTCGGGAACTTCGCGGCCACCGCGTTCGACTTCGTCGCGATCCTGCTCATGTTCTCGCACGTCGACGCGCTGGGCGGCTACTCGCTGCCCGAGATCGCGTTCCTGTACGGAACCACCAGCACCGCCTTCGGCCTCGCCGACCTCGTGATGGGCTCGATGGACCGGCTCGGCCGGCGGGTGCGCGACGGCACCCTGGACACCCTGCTGGTACGCCCCGTGCCGGTCCTCGCGCAGGTCGCCGCCGACCGGTTCGCGCTGCGCCGGCTCGGCCGGGTGACACAGGGGCTGCTGGTGCTCGCGTACGCGCTGTGGACGCTCGACGTCGAGTGGACGGCGGCCAAGGCGGCGATGGTGCCGCTGATGCTGCTGTGCGGCGGGGCGATCTTCGCGTCGGTGTTCGTGGCGGGCGGCGCGTTCCAGTTCTTCGCGCAGGACGCGGCCGAGGTGCAGAGCTCCTTCACCTACGGCGGGAACACGCTGCTTCAGTACCCGCCGTCGATCTTCGCGAAGGACCTGGTGCGCGGAGTGACGTTCGTCGTGCCGCTGGCCTTCGTCAACTGGATGCCGTCGCTGTACGTGCTGGGCCGCGAGGACCCGCTCGGTCTGCCCGACTGGTTCGCCCTACTGCCGCCCTTCGTCGCCGCGGGCTGCCTCGGACTCGCCGGACTGGCCTGGCGGGTCGGGCTCCGTTCGTACCGCAGTACCGGAAGCTGAGGACACAGTGGATTTCATCGAACTCGACGGCGTCGAGAAGGTCTTCGACGTACGCCGCAAGGTCGGACGGCTGCGCCGGGAGAAGTACCAGGTGCGGGCGGTGGACGGGATCAGTTTCACCGTCCCGCGCGGCGAGATGGTCGGCTACATCGGACCGAACGGCGCCGGCAAGTCCACCACGATCAAGATGCTCACCGGCATCCTCACGCCCAGCGGCGGCCGGCTCCGGGTCGCGGGCATCGACCCGTCGCGGGAGCGGACCCGGCTGGCGCAGCGGATCGGGGTGGTCTTCGGCCAGCGCACCACGCTGTGGTGGGACCTGCCGCTGCGCGACTCGTACCGCCTCATGCACCGCATGTACCGCATCCCCGACGCCACCTTCCGGCAGAACCTGGACCGCTGCGTCGAACTGCTGGACCTGGCGGAGCTGTTGGACGTGCCGGTGCGTCAGCTCTCGCTGGGGCAGCGGATGCGGGGCGACATCGCCGCGGCGCTGCTGCACGACCCTGAAGTGCTGTACCTGGACGAGCCGACGATCGGCCTCGACGTGATCTCCAAGGCCAAGGTGCGGGGGTTCCTGCGGGACCTGAACGCGGAACGCGGCACGACGGTCCTGCTCACCACACACGATCTGACCGACATCGAGCAACTGTGCAAGCGGGTCATGGTCATCGACCACGGGCGGCTCATGTACGACGGACCTCTGGCCGGGTTGCACGAGGTGGGGGAGAGCGAGCGCACCCTGGTCGTGGACCTGGAGCGGGAACTGCCGCCGATCGAGATCGGGTCGGCGCGGACGCTGAAGGTCGAGGGGCCGCGGCAGTGGCTGGCCTTCCCGGCGTCCGTCTCGGCGGCGCCGCTGGTCGCGGCGCTGGCCGAACGGTATCCGCTGATGGACCTGTCGGTGCGGGAGCCGGACATCGAAGCGGTGATCGCGAAGATGTACGCGGAACGTTCTGCCGGACCGCTTGCTTGACTAGTCTGGCGGTATGACGAGCGAACTCCCTGAGATGCGTGCCTCCGATGCCGAGAGGGAGCGGGTCGCCGAGCGGTTGCGGGACGCCGTGGCCGAGGGCCGCCTCGACATGGAGGAGTTCGACCAGCGCCTGGACGCGGCCTACCGTGCGCGTACGCACGGCGAGCTGGAGCCGCTGGTACGGGACCTGCCGGCGCCGGGCACGCCGTCGGGCGCGGCGTCCACCACGACACCGGCGCGTGCCTCCTGGGCGGGGCGCGTCGGGGGGCCCGCGACGTCGAGCGGCGCGTTCTCGTTCTGGGGCGGCTTCTCCCGCCGGGGGACATGGACGGTCGGCCGCAGGTTCACGGCGTTCACGCTGATGGGCGGCGGCGAGCTGGACCTGCGGGAGGCCCGGTTCGAGGACCGCGAGACCGTGATCGACTGCGTCGCGGTCATGGGCGGCATCCAGGTCGTCGTCCCGCCCGGCCTGAACGTGGAGGTCAGGGGCATCGGCCTGATGGGCGGCTTCGACGAGCACGGCAGCGTCGAGGCGGACCCGGACCCGGGCGCACCCCGCGTGATCATCAGGGGACTGGCGCTGATGGGCGGCGTGGGCGTGGAGCGCAAGCTCACCCGGGCGGAGAAGCAGCGGCTCAAGGCGGAGCGGGCGGAGCGGGAACGCGAGCGGAAGCTCGGCAAGGGGGACGACGGGCGGAAGGAACTGGGCGGCGGGATGTGACGGGCGGGGGCGTCTCGCCTTTCCCCTCCCCGCCCCTTCCCGAACCGGGGGCTCCGCCCCCGGACCCCCGCGCCTCAAACGCCGGCGGGGCTGACAAAGT